>REGF01000005.1:26205-29981 GCA_003702465.1 Candidatus Nitrosomarinus sp.
ATTTGCCTTTTCTCCCAATTTTAATACAGGATCACCTTTGAGATGTATTTCAATTGTAGTTTTTTTCTTTGCCAAATCTTTAGCAAGTTCTTTTGCTTCAGAAAGTTGTTTTAGAAATCCAGGCATGTTATTAATTTCAATTGGAATATCAATAATATCAATAATTTTTGTGGAGCCTTCCACACGGAAATTAATTGATGGTTCGTCATTACATGTAATTTTTAAATTACCTTTATCTAGATAAGATAAAAAATTAGCGGGTAGATCAAAGTTTTTCATTGTCAACCACACCTATTTCTCTTTTGCTGTAATGGTAAGTTTTCCAGTTAAGGAAACTGTACCAGTTGGGACAACTTGCTTATCTTTTGTAACTTTACCTGCCATCTCAAGATTGTCAAACTCATAAGTGATTGCGGCGTGTTTTTGTGTAAGCTTGTCAAAGATTTCTGCAAGAAGGTTTGCCCATTCTTGTTCTTCTACTGTTCCTGCCATGAAATCATTTCGTGAATTATAATATTTAACCAAAGACACTAGTTGAAGCTAGTGCCAAGCAAATCAATTTGAAAAATATTTGGCACTAGAAAGAAAGATTACCATTAGTTATATATGAAAAAAATTAGGAGAATTAATGGTCTACATTAGGGCTAAAAAAGTCAAATCAGATCAATATCTATATCTAGTAAAAAGTGTCTGGGATTCAAAAAAAAGTACATCCAAACAAGAAATTGTGAAATATTTAGGCAAGGCATCAGATGTAGTAAAAGACGATATTCCTGAACAATATAGAAATGATCCAAAAATTCTGTCAGTTCTAGCATCATACAATCCTGAAGATATTAAAAAAAGAGAGGATGCTACAAAAAAATCAAAACAACAATTATTCAAAAAATTGACCGAGGGGAATTTAGAAGAATGTGTTAAAATTTACAAAGGTTATGTAGAGATTTTCAATATTCCAGACTTTTTTGATAAAATCTTAAGGCCTGTTATGAGTAAAGTTGGTTCAGATTGGGAATCAGGAAAATTATCTATAGCAACAGAACATGTTGCAAGTAACGTAGCACAAACTCTAGTAAAAATAATCATGGAACAAGTTTCAGTTTCAGGAAATAAAAAGAAAATTTTGCTTTGTGTTCCAGTAGGAGAAGAACACCATATGGGATGTGATGTATTAGAAACATATCTAACAATTAAAGGATTCAAAGTTTTCAATATGGGAACATCAATTCCAACGGATTCCATAATAGAGTTTATTGATATGAAAAAACCGGACATGGTTTTGATTTCAATAACTATTCAAGATAATGTTTCAGCTGGTCAAAGATTATCAAAGAAAATTCGAGAACACTGTAAAATTCCAATTTTGGTTGGAGGGTATGCAATGCAACAAGGAGATCCCCCAAAATTTGAAGGTAATGTTATAGGAGACATTAGTCTTGAAGAAATTCCAAAATTAATAAGAAAAACACCTTTAGCTAATTAGAATTCAAAAAAGATTCAATTTTTGGAGTGCATAGAATTGAACTGTGTGCAGCAGAATCAGTTCCTATTCCATAACTTACAGTAGAATCACCAACAAAAAATAATCCATCAATTCCTGGAATTTGGTGAGGCATTTTTGATTTCCAAACTTTTCCTGGTTCCTTTACAACAGATTCAACCAATTTCCATGCCATTGGACGCTCCCATAATAATGATGAATCAAATGTTGGATATATTGAAGAAATTTCATCCTTCATTTTACTGACAATACTCTTAATTTTTTCAGAATCTTCAGTTTCTGAAGGCAATACAGGCGTACCTGCAATTATCAAGTGTTCGTCTTTTGGAGATACAGAAGGAGTAATGTTGGATATGAAGAAAATACCTTTTGTAACATAGTTATCACCAACAGGAAAAACTACCTGACGAGTATCAATTTGAGAATTTAATGCAAAATGAACTTCAACTACAGAAGTGGTTTTATTCAATTTGTCAATTTTTTGTACAAATTTTTTATCGATAACATCTTCATCAAATAATTGATTTAAGGCAGTATAAGCTGGATAAGAAATCACTACAGAATTTGTTGGAATAAGTTTTTCTGAATTTGAAGAATCCTTTACAATGACTCCAGTAACCTTAGAATTTTCTACAATGACTTTTTTTACAGATTGTTTTGTCTGAATATTACCATTTTTTTCTAAAATATATTCACCAAGAACCTTACAAATAGAATCATAACCACCTCCGTCTGGATAAGCAAATTCACTTGTTCCACCTTTAAACGGATTTGCTCTAATAATGGTTCTGGCAAATTCACCTAAAGAAATGTGATCAGCTGTATCTGCAAAAGCTAACATACATACTGCTTCAAAAAATGCATTTGTGTCAGCATCTAAATCATGTGTAATTTTAGTCAAAGGCACATCATCCCATGATTCTGTTTTTTCCATAGATGAAAATGCTAAAGGCAATAATAGTTTTAGAAGTCTAATTCTGCTTTTAAATGGGATTAATGATAATTTTAACAGATCACCCATTCCTTTAGGATAGATATGAAAACCAGTTTCAGCGTAAAATGCAATATCATCGACTTTTGCAAGCTTCAAACGAGATTCAATTCCCAAATTCTTCATAATTGTAAAAATTGCAGATTTTTTGTAAAAAGGCATTATGTGAAAACCATTATCCAAAATATGGTTTTTGTATTCCATTGCAGCAGTTCTTCCACCTAGTTTTGAAGATTTTTCTAAAATCATCACATTATGACCTTTTTCTGCCAAAATAGCACCAGTAGTCAAACCACCCACGCCTGCACCAATAACAATTGTTGGAGTACTCATGCCTAAAATCAAAAATTTTTCTATTTAATAGAGACTAACTTAATTTAATAGTGCTAACTATTTTGAAATAGACTTGGAATAAGATTCAGCACATACAATAAACTCAGACATAACAGAATTCATTTTCTTAAACAATAATAATTTCAGGAATGGAATTAATTTTAAAAATCCATTTAATTTTAAATCAACAGAAATAGAAATATCAGTTCCAGTTGGGTTAGATTCGTATTTTTCAATAAAAGAAGTACCTTTTGCAGGACCAGTTAAAATGAATACCTCATGTAAATTTGGTTGAATTATCACATGTTTTGTTTTAATTTCTATTTTTCTACCAAGAAAATCTATAGATTCTAAAACTATTTTTTCATTTGAGGTATTTTGAATAATTTTTAATGATTTGAAATATTCAGGCATTACTTTATGAAAGTTTTCAACATCTGTACTAATTTTAAAAATTAAATCACGATGAAGACTACTTTTTTTAACAAGATTGAATTTACTCATTTGGTATAGGGATTTTCAAGTAGTCCCATAAATTTGATTTTATAACTTTCATATCAGGATAATGTCTTTGTATTTCTAAACCTAAATTTGCTAACGATTGTTTTACAGCATCAGTCTTTTGAGGATCAGTAATAGGAAGTAATCTAATTGTAGTTCTATCATCATTTGTCATTACTTGAATAAAGAATTCATGATGAGAATCATCTATTACAATTGTTGAAAACAATGCATTAGTACCTTCAGAATCAACATACATTTTATGAATTTTGATTAATGGAGATTTTTGAAATAATGGTTTAAACAAAATGGAGAAATCAAATAAATTCAATTTTTTGTCTAACACAACATGAGGCATACTAGTACAACAAATTCATTTTATAAAAATACAAATAAAATGATTCACTAGTGCCAAATAAAAGTGTAAATTACCTAGTGGTAAAAGATTAA
>REGF01000005.1:29991-30553 GCA_003702465.1 Candidatus Nitrosomarinus sp.
AATAAAATGAAAGCTAAGTTTTTGTATGCTTACTGAATTAGTTCATCAGAAAAACTGTAAGAAACACGAAATTGTTACAGACATACATACTGGAGAAGTTGCATGTAGCAATTGTGGAATAGTTTCATCAGAACCAATAATTGATTTAGGAGCTGAAATGCCAGGAGGTAACTCAACTGATTATCAAAATAATTCAAGAGTTGGTGCAAAAAGATCATTGAAAATGATAGATATGGGATTGTCTACATTAATTGAAGCTAAAGACAAGGATGTGACAGGAAAGTCATTATCAATTGAAAACAGAAGAATGTTTTATCGATTAAGAATGTGGGACAGAAACAGTCGTTCTGCTGTTACATCAAAATCATTTCAAAAAGCATTCACTTTACTTGATGCCATGGGTTCCAAACTTGGTTTACCAGAATCTGTAATTGAAGAAAGTGCATATCTATTTAGAAAAGTTGCTGCAAGAAAGATTCTTGCTGGAAGATCTACTGCAGCAATGTTATCAGCAACAATTTATGCAACATGTAGAATTACAGATACTCCTAGAAAACTTCAA
>REGF01000049.1 GCA_003702465.1 Candidatus Nitrosomarinus sp.
TGTGCTCAATACAGTTTACAAAGATGCCATCATCAACAGAGAAAAAATGCTCTCAATTCTGAAAGGTCCTAAATTTGAGCAGATTTTACAAAAAGCAAGGTCAAATTGGAATGATTTTACGCCTACAAAAGAAAATGTAAGCACAGCAGGCATCGATAGTAGTTTCAATAATACAAAATTCCAAGGTATTGAGTTGTGGGCAACTACAGCAGTTTCAATAAAATCTGATGGAGAGATTTTAGTAGATTTACATGATTCAGGATTAGGTTCAGATACGGATCTATCAAGAATTGCAAGTAAAATGGAAATTGATGCTTGTGAAAAAACAGTTGATCAAGTTGATTTAGTTTTAATGGATGGTTCATTGCATTCACAATTTATGACAAGACAATCTGCATTGGATGCACAAGTTGTTCGTACAATGAATAAAAAAAGAAATGTCATATTCATTGCAAAAACATCAAATACAAAAAAACAATTTGAAAGTTTAGGTTCTTTAGCAGGAGATATTTTTTATTATAATCACATAACAAATGGTCCAGGTTTTAGTGAAATTTTTGTAGAAAAGAATTATGGACCAGATAAAGTAATTTCATCTACATTTGTTAGATTAAGTGATTCAACTCCAATAATCAAATTAGAATTTTTAGGAGGTAAACACGATAATGATGAAATTAAATCAATTATGAATAAACTGTTTAAGACAAGCATAGGTGGATATCCATATGCACTAAAACTTGCACACAATAACTGTAAAATATCAGATAAAGAGCTTGGAAAAATGGTTAGTTTGTTAGGATTAAGTAATGAAATTGGATCTAGAGAGGTATTAGGTTGAGTTTAGGATTTGTAGTAGGAGAATCAAAACCTACATCAGTTACAGCAATTACATCACGTTCACTATCAGTTGGAGAATATATTAAAATCAATATTGACGAAGGAGAAATTTTAGGATTAGTTGAAAGATCATCAGTTTCAAGTGCAGCATTTACAGATGTAAGAAATTTTCATGAGGCTGAAGAAAGTACAGAGATTGCAGACATCAATAAGAGAGACAAAACATTCACAGCACATATAGGGATTTTGGGATTTTTAGAAAATTTACGTAAAGGACAATCAATTATTCCAGCAATTCCACCAATTCCAGGCACGGAAATTACACAACCAACAAATCAAGATTTAGAGGAAATTTTTAGTCCAAAAAAAGATGGGTGGTTAAAAATAGGAAATTTATTACGAAATAAAAAAATCGAAGCCAAAATAAATTTAGACAGAATAGTTTCTAGACACTTAGGAATTTTAGCTATGACAGGAATGGGTAAAAGTAACCTAGTTTCATTAATCACAAAAAAAATTTCAGAAGTAAAAGGAACTGTAATAATTTTTGATTACCATAATGATTATACAACATTGAACATTCCAAATGTGAATGTTGTTGATGCAAAAATTAATCCAAGATTATTAGAAGCAGATCAATTTTCAGAAGTATTAGAAATTAGAGAAAATGCAGATGTGCAACAACGAGTTTTAAGAATGTCATTTACTCAAGAAGTAAAAGAAGCAAAAGAATTTTGGGAGAAATTAGAATACGAAGTAGACATTCTAGTAAATTCAGAAGATAAAAAATTAAAAGAAATTAGAACCTCAGCATATAGAGTACAAGATATAATTGAAGATGCCCAAAGAAGATTTGATGATATTTTAGATCCTGAAATTGGAAATCCAATGGACTACATCAAAGAAGGATACACAAACATTATCAATATTTCAGAACTATCAGAAAAACAAGCCAATGTGGCAATGGGATTTTATTTACAACAGTTACTAAAAGATAGAAAAAATGCAACTATTGCAAAACACGGTAAAACAAAAAAGCAAAAAGATTACAAATTCTTTGAACCTGTTTTCATTATACTTGAAGAAGCACATGTATTCATTCCAAAAGATCATGATACGGCTGCCAAATATTGGGCTGCAAAAATTGCAAGGGAAGGAAGAAAATTTGGAGTGGGTTTAGGAATAGTTTCTCAAAGACCGCGCAGTGTAGATCTCAATATTCTCAGTCAAATGGGCTCATTTGCAATTATGAAAATCATTCAAGAAGATGACCAAAGGCAAATAGCCTCAGCCACAGAATCCACTAGTCGTGAATTGATATCACAATTAACATCATTAAACGTAGGAGATGCAGTTCTTGTTGGTCAATGGACAAATTTACCATCAATGGTGCATGTAGAAGAAGTAAAAGAAAAGAAAATGGGAGCGGATCAAAGTGCAACTAAAGCTTGGATAAAGGCAGATAAAATGAAAAATGTCGGAGTTGAATCCACACAAGGGTTAGTTCAAAAAGATTTGTTATTAGACTAATGTTATTTTCTCATATTTCAGATACACATTTGGGATTAGTACAATATGGTTCCAATGAAAGAGAACAAGATGTTTATGACGTTTTCAATCAAGCAATTGATAAATCAATTGAAGATAATGTGGATTTTGTAATTTTTGCAGGAGATATTTTTCATGTACCTAATCCAAATGGAACAGCAATAGTACAAATGGGAAATGCATTAAAAAGATTAAAAGAAAATAATATCGATTCATTTTTTATTTTAGGTGAACATGATATTAGTAGAATTAGAACAACACCAATTCCTTACATATATCACAATTTAGGATTTTCAAAATACATAGGGAATGGAAAACCAATTGAATACAAAGGAATAATGATTGCAGGATTAGATAAGATAAGAAAAACAGAAATGTCACAATATGAAGAAACATTTTCAAATCTTGATAAAAGTGTAGAAAAATTTGCAGGACATAAAATATTGGTATTACATCAAGGAATTACAGAATTTAACAAGTTTGCAGGAGAGTTACAGTCAACAGATTTGCCAAAAAATTTTACATATTATGCAATGGGGCATTTACATGATAAAGATGTCAAACAATTCAATCATCTGAAAGGTCCAATTGCATATCCAGGTTCCATAGAATTAACAACTAGTGAAGGAATTAAAGAAATCAAAAAAGGGTTTTTTGAAGTAGATATTTCAGGAGATAAAGCAGTGCCAAAATGGATTGAATTAGACACTAGACCTCAGTTTTCATTTGATACAGAATATCAAGAATTATCAAAAACAATTGAACAAATCATAGAAAAAATCAGTAATCTTACAAAAAAACCAATTATTGAAGTAAAAATACAAGGTGAAGAGATAGAAACAGACCAGATTCAGGCACAAATTGCCAGATTGAATACATTATCCCTAAGATGTTTTTGGAAAATCACTACAAAGCAAACATCAGATTCATCAGTATTTCTAGACAGACCAAGTGCAATTGAAGATGAAATGTTAAGACTGTCAACAAGCATATTAGATTCTAAAAAAGATGCAGATTTTGCAATTAAAGAACTTCTACCAACACTGACAGCAGATGGAATAAATGAAGCGTTAGAGATAATTTTGCACGATTATGAGAAATACAAAAAAGAGGAAAAACAATGATTACTTCAATTGAATTAGGAGATTTTTTAGCACATGCAGAAACAAAATTAGAGTTTGAAAAAGGAGTAACAATTTTTGTAGGAGAAAACGGTGCTGGAAAATCAAGCATTATTGATGGAATTACATTTTCATTATTTGGACAACATACAAGAAAATCAAACAAAGGATTGATTAAAAGAGGATCTAATCAAGGATATTCAAAAATAGAATTTTCAATAAATGGTAAACAATACGAAACAGTAAGAAAAATAGATAGTAAGGGTAGTTTATCTGCAACATTTTATGAAATAACTAAGGAAGGCAGAGTAGAAATTGCAGCAGGAGAAAGAAAACAATTTGGAGAATCAATGACAGAGCAAGTCGAAAAAACAATAGGAATGGATTTTGAAAAATTAAAAATAGCATCAATTGTACAACAGGGGGAATTAAATTCAATAATTAATGCAAAGCCAAAAGAATTCAAAGAATTACTTAATGCAATTATTGGAATAGACAAATTAGATGTTGCATCAGAATCTATGAAAAAAGTGACAAAAGAATTTCGTGAAAAAATTAAAACAGATTTAGGATACGATGATACACATATTGATATTTTACAACGAGATTTTGAAAAATATCAACAAGATATCAAAGAATCAGAACCTGAGAAAAAGCAATTAGAATCAGAACAGCAACAAATTCAAGAGGAATTAAAAAAATTACAAAAAGAATTAGAAACTGAAACACCCAAAATTGATAAAATCAATCAATTAGAATTAAGAAAAGACGAATTATCAAAATATGCTAAAGATACAATGAAAGGAATTCAGGAAAAAATTAGTGAAAATGAGCGTAAAATAAGAGATTGTGAAGGATGTTTTGACGTAATTGAACAAAAAATTGATTTTGAGACAAAAATCCAAAAAGTGGAAGAAGCCTTAGAAGATTCATCAAATAAAATTCAAGAAATGCTTAGCCAAATTGCATCTTTAAAAGAAAAACAAATTCTAGCATCAAAATTACAATTAAAAGACAATAAATGTCCAGTATGTGATTCAACTGTAGAGAAATTAAATCCATTTTTCCAAGTAGAACATATCAAAGAAGAGACAATCAAATTACAGGAAAATATCAAATTAAAAGAAAAAGAACGGGAGATGTATAATCAAAAGAAAAAAGAATTTGTCGAAAAGGTACAAAAAACAAGAGATGCAGAAGCAACTCTGAGAGCACATTCAATCAACACAAAAGAAGAATTAATTGGAATTCAAAAAGAAACACAAATTCAAAAGGAAAAATTACCATTGATAAATAATAATGATTTAAAACAAATATCAGAAATAGATGAACATACAAAATTAATTTTTGAAAATATTTTAAAATTAGAATTAGAAACAAAAGGATTTAGTGAAAAAGAATTTGTAAATCTAAAAAATACAATTGAAGAAAAACAAACAAGTTTATCACAAATTCATCAACAGATAGGAGGAATTTTAGAAAAAATAGATAAAGCTGAAAAACAAATAGATTTAATTCAAAATTCAATTTTAGAGCTTAAAAAAGTTAAAAAATATATTTCAAAATTAGATAAAGTTCAAACAAATATTTTCAGTAGAGATGGATCTGTTGCAACAAGTTTAAGATCATGGGCATTGAATTCAATTTCAGTTAAAGCATCAGAGTATTTGTCATTTCTAAATACAAAAATTCAAAGAATTGCATTATCAGAAAAAGCCAGAGATGTTTCAATTGCATGTTATTCAAAAACAGAGGTTTTAGAATTAGAATCATTAAGTGGGGGAGAAAAAGTAAGCGTAGCATTAGCCTTACGATTAGGAATGGCAAGTTTACTAGGCTCATCAAATCTAAATTTGATGATATTAGATGAACCAACAACTCACCTAGATGTTGAAAGAAAGAAATCACTGGTGAGAGTATTGTCACAATTATCAGAGATTTCAAATTCACAAACACCAATGCAATTTTTAATAATTACACACGATGCAGAAATTTTTGAGGACTCAAATGTTGAACAAATTTACAAATTTGAATCAAAAGAAGAAGGAAGTAAAGTCATTGCACTTTAAGATACAATTCAACTTGATTTAACATAAATTCTAGAAATTTAGATAGTGGTTGCCCTTCATATTTTGAATTCCAATCGCTAACAAGATCATCATAAAACTTCCACTCAAGTTCATCTTTTTTTAGATGAGGAATCATCATTTCCTTAAAACCAGAAAGATCCCAATCAGTAGGACACATGATATCACTCATTTGAGCCAACTTACCATTTTTCATCTCAAAAGGATATGATTTGCATACACCAGGTTTGAAATCATTTACAGTACATCTAAAAACATCATCAGTATTTTCAAGAAATTCACATGCACCATTTTTTTGTTTTAAAGCAAGATCTACTAAACCTTCTTCCACTTTTATTCCCAATGAATAATCTTTTGCACCAATTAATTCTAAAAAAGTTTCAGGTTTTAAATTCAAACCATTAGAAAGACGATAAACATCATGAGCATTTACAAAAATTGTATATTCCTTGCAACAATCAGTGTGGCAATCAAAACAGGGAAAATTTGGAGATTTTTGGTTAGACAAAATAGATTATTTAATTTTAGATTTAATGTATAAAATTAGTTTACAATAATTGTTCCTTGCATCCAAGTGTGTAGTAGACAATAGTATGGTACTTCACCAGTACTTTCTGGAGTCCATTCAAAAACATCATCGCCATTCATAATTCCAGTATCAAAGACTCCACTTGGGGAAGGAGTAAATCCATCAACTGTGCCTGCGGTAAAGGAATGCATTGCCCCCGTAGAATCAGAATTTATCATAGTTACAACATCACCAACATTGACTGTAACAACACTTGGGATGTAACAATCTAAAGATTCTTGACAATCCATACTCATTCCAGAATTATCAGCAGTTCTAATTTCTGTACTTGTTGCAGTTTGTGCTGCAACAACTGGTGTTAATGTAAAAGCAGTTTCAATTCCTTTTGGACCATAAATGTCCTCACCATGTCCTAGACCTTGGACAACAACTGTAATGTCAATAACTGAATCCTCTAAGGCACTGCTTTCGTGAACTGGGTATTTTCCAGGGTGACGATGTGCTGCAGAATCTGAAAGAATTGAATCAGAATTTTGAGTTGCAAAGACATCATAGTTCACATGGTCGACAATGTTTCCATCATCATCCATAAATTCAACTTCAAACACTAGTGCTTCACCAACATTACTTGTGCTAGTTAACAAACTAGGGTTTACTGAAATTTGATTAAGTTCCTCTTCAATTTGAGCGATAGTGGTTTCAGGAATTGCAAGTTCACGAGATTGAGGTGTTTCGTTTGGATCAGCAACAATTAAAGCTAAAGATATTGCAATACAAATTCCAACAACTGCAATTACACCATATGTAAGATTCATCTCATCCACCTGTTAATTTAGCAAATTTTTCATTCTTACTTAAAGTTTCCATAAATTCAATATTAGATAGTGCCACAACAGCAGATTCTACGACTGGTTTATCAGGATCATTTAGTGCTTTTTGCAAAGTTTCTTTGGCTTCCTTATTGCCTACTACACCAAGAGCAATGGCTGCTTCGTGACGAACAAACATGCTAGGATCATTTAGTGTTGAATCAATTAAGGGTGGAACAGCTGAAGAATAAGACATTTGACCTAATGAAAAAGCTGCCTCATGTCTAACCAATTCATTGTCATCATTTTTTAAAACTTTAGCAATGTGGGGAATTTTGTCTTCTCCACCAAAATCTACTAAAATACAAGTGGCTCGTGTTCTTACAACATAATCAGGATGGTCTAATAAAGATACAAAGTACTCAACATCACTATTTTCATATTTTGATTCCATTTCTGCAAAAAGGGCTAATCGTTCATCAGTTACTGCTTGCAATTTACTGTGAAATTTTCTGTGTTCTATATTAGCCTACTTAAAAAGAAATGAAAAAAAATAGGGGTATGTATTTAACGTAAAAAATATGACTCAATAATGTGACTGTAAAAATAGGTGAAAAAGCACCAAACTTTGGAGTTTCAGAATGGGTACAAGGTGCTCCAACAAATTTTGATCAAGAAAAAGATCACATTGTATTGTTAGAAGTGTTTCAAGTAAATTGTCCAGGATGTTTTATGCACGCAATTCCTGAAGCAATTAACATTTATGAAAAATACAAAGATGACGGAGTTCGAGTCTTAGGTCTTGCAACAGCATTTGAAGATTTTGATAAAAATACTTTAGATAATTTGAAGATGTTAGCTGAAACTGGAGAAGTAGTTGGCGATACAAAAAATGCGTTATCACAATATGGACAATTACAAGACGGAAACAAATTATCATTTAAAATTCCATTTCCATTAGGAATGGACAATTTAACAAAAAATTCTGGTGAAATCAGTCAAGAAAAAATATTAGAATTCATTTATCCTCAAATTCCTAACTTTGATGAACAACCAGAAGATTATAGAAATCAAATCATTCAAAGAGTAAAAGACCATATGAGGTCTAAAGAATATTCTGCAGAAACATTTGAAAATTTCTCACTTCAAGGTACTCCATCAGTAATTTTGGTAGATAGAAAAGGAATTCTAAGAGATGTGTCATTTGGACAAACAGGACATATTGATGGAATGATTCAACAAATACTTAGCGAAGATTAAATTTTTATTTTTTAACAAACTTTATTGCAACTACAACAATAATTGCAATGACAATCCCACCCACAATTAACCAAATTATATTATTCTCTGAAGATGATGTATCAAATTGGCCATCAGGGGGC
>REGF01000050.1:0-4898 GCA_003702465.1 Candidatus Nitrosomarinus sp.
AACTTTAATTTTCTTTTTTTAGCTTATTTTAGAAATGTACCATAACTCATCTTAGAAATGTACCAGATCTTATATTAAAAAAATCACGATAAAAAAATTACAATGGGATTCATTAAAGCTAAATATTGTGTACCTTTCTTTATGCTAGTTTTATTGACTTCTGGTTTTCCACTTAATGCAAATAATGATGGTGAAATTCTACCAACTGCAGATGCTGTTGTAAAAGCACCAAATAATGGAAATAAAATTTTCTTTTGTGAAAATAATCCAATTAAAAAAACTGAATATGATAAACCTCATATGAAACCTCAAGACTATATGGCAAAATGTAAAGAGCGAACAGATGGGTACTCTTGGGGAAGTAGAATCTATGTTTTACTTTGGGCTCCAGGATTTAATGCTGATTCATTAAAAATTGATGAATTGGGAACTGATTCAACAGGTTCAGGTGGTTTAATCAAAATTAATTCTAGAGAGGGTTCAGCATCTTTAGATGATAAAACTACGTGTAATCCTTTTATTGAAACAGGACGTGATCATGGACTCTTTTATGGTTCAATCAAACTTCGTGGATTTTCTACAACAGTAAATGACGATGGTGTAAGAATGTATGGTAATGACAGATGTGAGGGCAGTCATGTCTGGAAAGGTCAAGGTACACTTGATGATGGTGTAGCTGGAGTTGAATCAGGACAAGATGGTGCTATTACAATGACATTTGAATATGCTGAAAACCAAATTATGTCTAAAACTGCAACTCATACTTGGCGTATTGCAGACTTTAATTTTGATAAAGAAGAATATACAATGGATGATACTGCTACTGTAACAATTAGAGACTTAGATGGTTTACGTTATCCATTTGATAAAAGAACTGGATATCAGATGCATATTTGGTCTGATACTGATCAGGGTGGAGTAGAAGTTAATGCATATTGGAAACCAAACTTTAGAGGAACTCCTCAAATGCATGGTGATTATCCGGTAAAAATTACATTCATAGATCCTGATAGACGTGAATCTACAGTCAGAGAATTATATTATAAGAGTGGTGGTTCTCAAGTTGAACTTAAAGTATCTCCTGGTGATAATATTTATGCAGAATATTATGACCGCACGTTACCAAAACCATATTCAACTGAAGACAAACTAAAACTTAATGCGATTGCAACAATTACAGAAGGTTCACAAACTGGAGTAATTGTAGTAAATCCACCAGTCATCCAAAATGACAATCTCCATGCAAAACAATATGCATTTTCAAAATATACTAGTGCTGGAGAATATCTTGTATCTATTTGGTGGGATAATTGGGAATGGTGGACTAATCAACCAACAGCAAATTCTGATAACGCAATAAATATTGAAATTGTAGATGCAATGACTGAAAAACCAGTAAGTAATGTTTCTTACAAACTAAATGTGTTATTTGATGGTGATTCATTAATTGAACAACAACATGAACATACTAGAACAGATATAGTTAATTTCCCAATTGAAAGTAATGGTTTGATTGAGATATTACTTTCAGACATAGGTGAAGCAACTGAGCCATTAAAATTCAAATTTAATATTGATTCTGAATTACAGCCTAATGCACCCTTCACACAAGTAAGTTCAGAAGAATAATTTTTTGAATTAATTTTTACAAAATTTAATTTTCTTTTCTACTTTAATTTTCTTAATTGCCCCAAGTGATTCTAGAATTTGTAATCGTTTTGATGCCATACTCTTAGAAACATTACATGAGATTGCAATTTCTTCAAGTGATTTTTCTTTTGCACACTTTTCAAAAATAATTTTTAAATTATAATTATTTTCAATACATGATTTAATTTTCAATTTTTCATTAATTCCTACAGGAAAATAATGAATTTTAAATAATTTTTCAGATGAAATTTTATTTTCTTTTCCTAATACCAATAAATGATATTTTACTGTAGATTGTGGTATTTCTAATCGGTGTGTAATTTGTGCTTGTGTAAGTCCTGGATTATCATTAATGTATTGTAAAATTTTTTCTTGATTCTCCAATACTACTATTTTTTTCTTTTAATAAAATGTAGATTGGTACATCTCATAAATAAACCAGATTATTTAATATCTAAATTATAATAAAAATTTCATGAATAAGGCAATCGTACTTGTAGCCGTAGCAATAGTTGCAGCAGCAGGGATCTCAGCTTTTGCCTTAATGTCTTCAGATTCTGGTGAAGTTACACCTATTGTTCAAGAACCAATAGCTGAAAAACCAGCAATTGTTGAAGAAGAAGTTTCAATTTTAGAAACAAAGTCATTTCCAGCCCCTACTACTATTGCTCAAAGTATGATGGCAGCACAACCAGCACCAAATGTAACAATTGGTGATGATGGTAAAATCTATGTTTTATACCAAGATACAGTTGATGAAAAAACTAACATTTTCTTAAAAACATCTACTGATAATGGAAAATCATTTTCAGAACCAGTTAGAGTTAATTTAATTGACGGCAATGTTGCTTTAGATGGACGTGTTGCACCAACAATTCAACTTGGTGATAACGGTGAAGTCTATGTTGCATGGGCCAATTCACGATATGAACCAAATATGTTCATGGGTAATTACAGACAATTAATTTTCACATCTTCTCTTGATGATGGAAAAACATTTGAACCATCTATCACAATTGGAGCCGATGAATTGCATTCAGGAAAATACTTCCAACACATGTCTCTTGATGAACAAGGTGGAATTCACATGGCATGGTTAGATGGTCCAACTAAAATGAATGCAACTGGCTACATGGAAAAAGACAAGTCTCGTGATAGAGGAGTTAGATATACACAATCATTAGATGGTGGAGTTACTTTTGATACTACGAAATTAATTGATGCAGACGCTTGTCCATGTTGTAACGTTCAAACTGCAGCAGATGGTGAAGGTAATGTTTACATCTCTTGGCGTAAAGTCTTTGGTTCTGGTGATACTCAAGTTAGAGATATGGTAGTTGCAGCATCAACTGATGGTGGTAAAACTTTTGGTGCCCCAGTAAAAATTTACGATGATGGATTCCAGTTTAAGGGATGTGTTCACGTTGGAGCACCAATGGCAATAGATTCTGCAGGAACTTTGCATGTTGCATGGTATACAGGTGCAACTGACCGTCAAGGCATGTATTATGCAACTTCAACTGATAACGGTCAAAGTTTCAGTGAACCAATGCCAATCTTAACTGGTGATTGGGTTCCTCCACAAAGAATCTTCATTACAGTTGACAATGATGATAAAGTTTGGTTAACCTGGGAAGATGCAACAGGACTTTCTACAAATGAGAAATCATGGAGATATGGTGACACACAAGCAATGATTTTCACTGCACAGGTAATAGACGGTGAACTAATCAGAGCAGAAAATCCAATTAATGAAGGTGATGCTAAAACATTGACTAACATAGATTCTGATAGTGGATTGGTATCAATTGTTTGGACAGAAACTGATAATTCTGTTAAAATAACAACAACTGAAAATTAGTTTTGAACTAAATTGAAAAATTCAAAAAAGATTCCAAGTATTCTAATTTTGTTTTCAGGCATTTTCTTATTTGCATTTTCATTTTCAGATGCTCAAATATTACCAGTTGATGCACAAGAATTCAGACAAGCACCAAATTATCAAGCTATTACATTAGATGGAACTCCTGTTTCAATTAATGATTATCAAGGTAAAGTAATTCTTGTAAATTTATGGGCTACATGGTGTGAACCATGTAGAGAAGAAATGCCTGGATTAGGAGAATTAGATAGAATGTTTCCTGATTCTGACTTTGAAGTAATTGGTGTAAGCATTGATGATCCTGGTTCTGAACAATCAATTATGCGAGTAATGGAAGCTGACAATGTTACTTATCCTATTTGGTTAGATCCAGAAAATAGATTTCAATTTGCATTTAGAACAATTGGAGTTCCTGAATCATTTTTAATTGATGAAGATGGACAAATAATTTATCACTGGAAAGGAGAATTTGATCCTGTTTCTGAAGATACAATTAATTTAGTTCAATCAACAATTATGGGAACAAGCTACCAATCTTCTGAACCAACAATTCTAACTGATGGACTTGTAGCTGGATTTGTAATTGCATTTAGTGCAGGGGTTTTGAGTTTTCTTTCTCCATGTGTTTTACCTTTAATTCCAGTTTATGCATCACTGATAACTGGTATGAGTGCAAAAGAATTATCTCAAGAAACTTCTCAAGTTACTAGAAGTAAATTAAGATTAACTGCAACTGGTAAGGGAATAATGTTTGTCATTGGATTTTCAATAATTTTCATGTTATTGGGAACAACTGTATCATTTATGGGGAATCTATTTTTTGATTCAATTCAATGGATTGAAAGAATTGGTGGTGTAGTTCTAATTGTATTGGGATTGCATATGATTGGACTTTTCAAAATTCCAAAATTAGAAAGACAAATGAGATTCGATATGGGTAAGAGAAATTCTGGAAAATTTGGTCCTCTAGTCGTAGGAATGGCATTTGGTGCAGGCTGGACTCCTTGTATTGGACCAATTTTGGCAGGTATTTTGACTATTGCAGCATCTAGCTCATCAGTGGTTACTGGAGCTAGTTTACTAGGAGTTTATTCATTAGGATTAGCAATTCCATTTTTAATTTCTGCAATTGCAATTGATAGATTCTTAGTATTTTTCACAAAGATGAAATCTAAAATGGTATGGATTGAAAAGATTTCAGGTGGTTTGTTTGTAATATTTGGAATTGTATTACTTACTGGATCATTAGTGTATCTAAATAATATCATTAAAATGTGATTTTTTTAAAATTTAAAATAAAAAAAATACTGACTTATGTCAGCCGACAAGCACATAAACAGCAAATTAATTATGAACTTTTTACATA
>REGF01000050.1:4908-7967 GCA_003702465.1 Candidatus Nitrosomarinus sp.
TCAATTCAAAGCATCAACAAAAAAAGATGAAAATCTAAAAAAAATAATTACATACATAAAAAAGGCAGCGTCTAAAAATGCTACCATTTGCACATTTCCTGAATTTATGATGTTTTATACAAAATCATCACAAACATCTAAGGAACTTTCAAATTTATCTGAAACAATTACAGGAAATTTTGTTTCTTCAATTTCACAAGCAGCAAAAGAAAATCATATTCAAGTAGTTGGTTCATTTTATGAAAAATCTAAAAAAAATAATCGTGTTTATGATACTTCATTTATAATTAATAATTTAGGCAAAGTAATTTCCACATATCGTAAGATTCACCTTTATGATGCATTAGGATTTAAGGAATCTAAAAAAATGATAGCAGGCTCAAAAATATCTAAACCTGTATCTACATCGCTTGGAAAAACTGGAATGATGATTTGTTATGATTTAAGATTCCCAGAAATGTCAAGGATTCTTACACTTGCAGGCTCTGAAGTTTTGATTGCACCTTCTGCATGGGTTAAAGGTCCAATGAAAGAAGAACATTGGATTACGATTAACAAAACACGTGCAATTGAAAATGGATGTTATGTAATTTCCCCTGATCAAGTTGGAAATATTTACTGTGGAAGAAGTATTGTTGTAGATCCATTTGGAAAAATTTTACTTGATATGAAAAAGAAACAAGGAATAGGTTATGTTGAAATTGATTTAAAGAAAGTTAAACAAATCCGAAAATCTTTACCGTTATTAAAAAACAGAAGAGCAGATACTTACACTACTTTGAAGATTTAGTAATTCTACTTTTACAATTAAAATTTGAACATTGATGAGTCCATTTTTGATTTCTTGAATAACGAAAAATTATCATTGGCCATTTACAGATTTCACATGGCTTTTTTGTAGCTCTCATTTTTGCTTTTTGCAATAATGGTGACGATGCTTTACATCCATCATAAAAATTTGAACAACCCATGAAACGTTTTTTTGTTGTTCTTGAACGAATGACCATCAATTCTCCAACTTTACATTGTGGACATTGAACTAATCCTTTTTTTGGCGAATTTGTACCAAGAAGAAAGTATTTTTTTTCTTTTGAGGACCATGATAGAAATCCATTATTATCTAAATATTGAGCGATCTCTTTTTTGAAAATTTCTGTTGTTGACTTTGTAATTTTTATTATATGTCTTGCAGTGATTTTCTTAATTTGAACTGTCTTTAGTTTGCTTTTTCTTCTTGGCATTACGGTGTTGAATTTACTAAAACAATTTTTATAGGGACTTAGGTCAGTGAGTTTTGTGGAAAAGGTTTGTGTTCTTGGCGCTGGAAGCACCAAATATGGAAAATTAGCAGACAGTATTGCTGATATTACTACACAGTCATCAGTTTCAGCCATAGAGAGCGCAGGAATTGACCCTAAAGAGATCAAAGCATCTTACATTTCAAACGTATTTGGAGTTGCTGACAAACAAGTTCACATTGGTCCTGTATTGATGAGTAGATTAGGAATTTCAGATAAACCATCCTTGACTATTGAATCTGCTTGTGGTAGTGGTTCTGTATCTTTTAGAGAGGCTTATGCTAACGTGGCAGCCGGATTTTATGATTGTCTTTTGGTAACTGGTGTTGAAAAAGTAACTCATACTGGAACTGAATGGACAACAACTTACTTTGCATATTGTTCAGATTTCTTTTATGAAGGTCAAGCAGGTGCATCATTTCCAGGATTGTTTGCATCAATGGCAAGAGCTTACTTGACAGAGTTTGATGCAACTGAAGAAGACTTTGCAGCAGTTGCAGTAAAAAATCATGATAATGGTGTATTAAATCCAAAAGCACACATGCAGAAAAAAATTACTGTAGATGATGTAATGAACTCTGCAGTTGTTGCAAGTCCTCTAAAACTTTATGACTGCTGTCCTTTCTCTGATGGTGCAAGTTCAGTAATTTTATGTTCTGAAAAATTTGCAAAAGAACATGGTGGTGATTATGTTGAAGTAATTGGTTCAGGTCGTGGTGGTTCACCAGCAGCATTACAAGGACGTGATCACATGACAACAATTCCTAGTACTAAACTTGCAGCAGCTGATGCATACAAAATGGCAGGAGTAACTGCAAAAGATATTGACTTTGCAGAAGTACATGATTGCTTTACAATTGCTGAAGTCGTTGATACAGAAGATTTAGGTTTCTTTGAAAAAGGTCAAGGTATTCAAGCTGTTAGAGAAGGTAGAACAAAATTAAATTCTGATATTTCAATTAATCCTTCAGGTGGTCTTAAATCAAAAGGACATCCAATTGGTGCAACTGGTGTTGGCCAAGTAGTTGAAGTATATGATCAACTAACAGGAAACGCTGGTGAACGAACTGTTAAAGATGCAAAAATTGGTTTAACACATAACTTTGGTGCAACTGGTGCAAGTTGTGCAGTTCATGTTTTCCAGAGTGTGTAAAATGTCTGTTGAAGAACAAATGATTGAAAATGCCAAAGAAGGCAAAGTTTTAACTCACAAATGTACTAGTTGTGGTCATCTTCATTTATCCACTGTTTATTACTGCCAAAAATGTGGTAGTAAGGGATTTGAGGATGCAATTTTAGAAGGTACAGGCTCAATTGCAACTTATACAATAATTACTGTGCCTCCAGCAGGCTTTGAAAAATATACCCCATATGCCTTTGCAGTACTTCAATTGGATAATGCAGAATTAAGAATTTCTGGATTTATGGGAGGCATTGCAACCCCTGATGATCTACCTGTTGGAACTAGAGCAAAAATCACTGGTTTTGATCAACGCGGAATCATCATAGAAAAACAGTAAAAATATTTGTTTGAATTATTAAAAAAAATCTGAATAGATTCTTAATTATTTTAAAATTCTCGTAATTTCTATGTCTGTAGAAATTACATGTGGAAAATGTGGAGAAAAGATCAAGGATATGAAAATGCTAAAATCGATTAAAGATGTTTTGAATCCAACTAGTGGAAAGTGTCCGTTTTGTGGACAAAAACTTTCTACATCTGAATTTTCACTTGATGTAGAAGAAAAATGATCACTACAT
>REGF01000051.1 GCA_003702465.1 Candidatus Nitrosomarinus sp.
GTACATTTCTACTAAGAAGCATATCAACTACACCATTGTCATTTTTTTGATTAATTTTTTCACTCATTTTTACTCAATTACTCCAACGGAAAATCAATTTTACACTTCTCACATTTACCTCTATTGCCTCTATAATGGTCATCATAGTACTCTATAATCACAGAATTGCAAATATAACATGTAATTTTGGAGTTTTCCATGCCTAAAATGGTTGTTTAATGTATTTAGATATTGTTGAGTATTATTGATATGTACCAAAACTAGTTATTTTTGATGAAATCAAAATGAAGGTTTAAGGAGAGTAATTTTGTATCAAAAATGTGAGACTAGGTTCGAGATCACCTGATGAATTTATTCAATTATTGAATAAAAAAAATGAAGAAATTCAACAGGATTTTTTGTCAAAAATTATAGAAAAAACCAAAATTATTAGCACCAAAGCAATGATGGGAGATTCCACAATAACAGAACAAAAAACATTTGATCCAAGTCAAGTAACAAATTATCTAGAAAATATTATTCAAAAATTAGAAGATTGGTCTATACAAAATGTATCAATTACAAATAATGAAGATTTAAGAAGAATCTTTACAAAATTTGAAATTACAGAAGGAAATTATTTGATATCAGGACATTTATCATTACAATTTCATGTTTTGCTATTTTACAAACCAGTACAGAGGGTAATAGATTGTCAAAAAGAATTAGCAGAAATAATAGATAAGACAAAAAAACAAGAAGAGGATTTATCAAATAATAGTGATCAATTTGTTTTAGAAAAATTAAAAGAAATGGGATACAAAGATTTTGATCATCAAAAATTGTTTGAAATTTTTTATGAAGATGAAGAATTTAGTAAAAAAATCTATGCTGAAATAGAAGAAGAATCAAGTCAAGAATTTAAAAAATTAACAGAAAAGAAAAATGAATTGATTAAAGAATTGGATTCATTGTTAATTGAGACATATCAAACAAGTTCAGTATTAATAGATGATTCTAAATTAGTGTCGGGAGAGGAAGGATGCCTATGTACAATAGATATTGAATTTATTAAAAATAATAATCGTGAAGGACTGTTTGACCCAAGGAAGATGTCAAATACAGTCAAGGACAACATTTTAAAAAAATTGGAACAATTGCAAGAGCAAATTAATTTAAAATAAAAAATTAGACAATACAGACAAAATGTATCTAGGCATGTTCATAGTTGAATAGACTGTAAATCACGCATGAAAAAAATTTAAAAAAAAATAACATATCGATTAACTCAAATACCTCAAAAATTGAGCAACATCTCACATGAATCCAACATATGATGAAATACTAAAGGCAAATTCATTAAGAGGAAATGAGATCAAGAAAACTCCATTAATTCATTCACCTACTTTTAGCGATTTAACTAATTCTGACATTTATCTAAAAGCAGAATTTAGACAAAAAACTGGTTCATTCAAAATTAGAGGCGCATATTATAAAATAAAATCACTTTCGCAAGAAGAAAAGAAATTTGGTGTTGTAGCAGCATCTGCAGGAAACCATGCACAAGGTGTTGCATTAGCTTCATCGTTAGAAAATATTTCTTGTACAATTGTAATGCCAAAAAATGCATCACCTGCAAAAGTTGCTGCAACAAGAGGATACGGAGCAAATGTAATTTTAGAAGGAGTGAATTATGATGAGTCATATGCAAAGGCAAAAGAAATTTCTCAAAAAACAGGTGCCACTCTAATACAAGCTTTTGATGATCCACAAATTATTGCCGCACAAGGAGTTATCGGACTAGAGATACTAGAAGACTTACCAGATGTTGAAGAAATCTATTTGCCAATTGGTGGAGGAGGTCTTGCAGCTGGAACTGTAATTGCCATTAAAGAAAAAAATCCAAATGTCAAAGTAATTGGAGTTCAATCCAAATCATTTCCTTCAATGTATCAATCAGTTAAAGACAATACCAGAAAACTCTGTGGAGGAGATAGAACAATAGCTGATGGTATTTCTGTTAAAATGCCTGGAGAAATTACTTTTAACATTATCAAAGAATTGATGGATGAAATTGTTTTAGTTGATGATGATGAAATTACTAAAGCAATGTTCCTATTAATGGAAAGAATGAAATTTGTTGTTGAACCAGCTGGTGCTGTAGGCTTAGCATATTTAATATCAAAAAAGCCATCACCTGGAAAAAAAGTGGTTGCAGTGTTAGCAGGTGGAAATGTAGACATGTATCTCTTAGGTCAAATTGTTGATAAAGGATTGGCTGCAATGAGCCGATTGTTAAAATTATCAGTATTATTGCCTGATAGACCTGGGGCATTTAAAGAGATTGTAGATATTATCACATTGGCAAATGCCAATATTGTAGAGGTAGTTCATGATAGATTAAGTTCAGATGTAAATGCAGGGTCAGCATCTGTGACACTTAATTTAGAAACTCAAGGAAAAGACCAAGCAGAATCTTTGATTAAATCTTTAGAAGAAAAAAATGTTAAGTTCAAATTATTGACCTAAAAATATTCTGTATTGCCTCTTTTTTGTAAACAATGTAATGAAAGAAGATTACCTAAATTAGTAAAACCAGAAAATATTACATTGTGGTTATGTGAAAAGTGTAAAAATTTTGTAGATTCAAATGACTTTATTGTAAGAGAAGCAAGATCAGATGAAAATAATTCATCGCAAGAAGATTATAAAAAATGGGTAAAATCAATTCCTCCAACAGATGGGACTAAAGATTCATTTCGATACTAATTAGATTACAGGTTTAATTCAATCCCTAAAACTAACAATTGAACTAGAAAAACAACCCCCAATAAGGCAGATCCTAAAAGAATTTTAATAATTTTAGACATATTACATTAGATATTTTTAGTGCATTTTAATGAATTCATCATATGGCAAAAATTTTGGGCATTATAGGAGGAGGTCAACTTGGAATGATGCTTACTGAAGCTGCTAAAAAGATGCCTGAACATATTTCAAAAGTAATAGTTTTAGATCCAAATGAAAACTGCTCAGCTTCCCTAGTCGGAGCTGAACAAATAGTAGCAGATTTCAAAGATAAAGAATCCATTGTTAATTTATCAAAACAAGTCGATATAATCACATATGAAATTGAATCTGGAGATAGTGATGTTTTAAAATCAGTTGAAAATAACGCACAGATTAACCCCTCTCCAGAAACTCTAAAAACAATTCAAGATAAATTTTTACAAAAAACATTTCTGCAAAATCACAATATACCAGTCCCAGAATTTATCCAAGTTGAAAATATTGAAGAAGTAAAAGAAGGTTTGAAAAAATATGGATATCCGGCATTATTGAAAGCTAGAAGAGATGCATATGATGGAAAAGGTAATTTCAAAATTGATTCTGAAGATGAAGTACAGAAAGCATATGATTACTTTAAAGGACAAAAATTGATGTTAGAGAAATTTGTTCCATTTAAAATGGAGGTTTCAGTAATTGCATCAAGAAACACTAAAGGTGAAATTAAGACATATCCATTAGTCGAAAATATACATGAAAGAAATATTTTACGAGAAACAATTGCTCCTGCAAGAACATCTGAAGAGGTATCAAAAAAGGCTGAAAAAATTGCCAGTGATACAATGAATGTGTTAAAAGGTGCAGGAGTATTTGGAATTGAAATGTTTGTAACTCAAGAAAATGAAATAGTAATTAATGAAATTGCACCCAGAGTTCACAATTCTGGACACCACACATTACAGTCAAGTAAAACATCTCAATTTGAACAACATTTGCGTGCAATCTTGGGATTGGATTTAGGAAGTACTGAATTAATCTACAATACAATTATGTACAACATTTTAGGGAATTTGGATTTTCAAGGAGAATATAAAAAAATAGAAATTTCTGAAAAAAACATATTTTTAAAAATGTATGAAAAGAAAATTTCTAAACCTCTAAGAAAATTAGGTCACCTAAACATCGTTGGAAGTGAGAAAGAATCTATTGATGAATTATTGTCACAATTAGAGAAAATCAAGGGTAGTGTAGAAGTAGAATCAATATAATTGGTTTAAATATTGTAAATTTTCAATTCAATCATGGCATTAAAAGCAGCAGCAATGGCACTTACTGGAATAGCAATTGCATTATTGGTGCTATATGGTGCTGATGTAGCAGTATCAATGGGAAATGCCGACAAAGAAGGATTTTTGCCATTAGATGATATGCAAAGAGGTATGGGACTAGGAGGTCCAGCAATTATTTTACCAATTATTGCATTTTTCATTGCTATTAGAGAAAAATCTAAGGGATTAGGAGGATTAATTATAATTTCAGGAATATTGATTCTAGTTGGAGGTATTGCAATGATAGCAACACCTGCACCAGAAGGAGTAGAAAGAAGTCCATTAATGTTATTTGCACCTGCAATAATCCAACTTGCATTAGGTGGAATTAAAATAGCAAAATCTTAAGAGAATACATATGCCAATTTGTGCAAAATGTAGTAATGATGTGAAAAAAGTTTATGATTGTGATCATACAAAATTTGAAGATTATTGTGTAGAATGCTATACCGAACTTCACTATTACATAACGGAGAATAATAAAGACGAAGATGTTAACTGCTAGAGAGATTGCAATCTATGCATTAGGTAAAACTGAAGGAGTAAATTCTCTTGCAGAGACACTTGGAAAAGGGATGGATGATGAAAAATACATCGAATCATGGAATAAAACATTGAAACTATTAGGAATAGAAATGCCATTAGAAGAATTGGAAACAATATACAATGAATTTGCAAATAAAATGGATGAAATTGTAAGTGATTCTGAAACAAATGAAATAAAGAAAAAATAAGAAAAATTTGAATAGTTGGATTGAGGGAATTTAGTATTGAAAGCAATAATTTTAGCAGGAGGTAGAGGAAAACGACTAAAACCTGTTACAGACTATGTTCCAAAACCATTAGTTCCAATAAAAAATATTCCAATTATTGAATGGCAAATAAAATATTTAAAAAAATTTGGCATCAAAGAAGTGATCATTTGTACTGGTTACAAAGCAGATATGATTGAAAGTTATTTGAATATGAAAAAATTGGGAATTAAAATTAAATTTTCAATAGAAAAATCTCCTCTTGGTACAGGAGGTGCAATTAAAAAAGCTGGAAAAATGATTAATGAAAAATCATTTTTTGTTATTAATGGAGATACAATCACTAATATCGATTTACGTAAATTAGCAAGTAAAAAAAATTCTATTGCAGCAATTGAATTAAGAACAAAATATGGAATTTTAGAAGTAGAATCAGACAAAATAATTAATTTTAAAGAGAAAAAAGAAATTCCAGATACATGGATGAATGCAGGAATATATCATCTTCAAAAAGAAATTATAAAAAAATTGCCTGTTAAAGGAGATATAGAAAAAACAGTTTTTCCAGATTATGCTAAAAAAGGATTACTTGATACAATAAAATTCAAAAATGTAGAATGGTTTTCTGTTGATTCATTCAAAGATATGGAAGAATGTTCTGTAAAAGTAGAAAAAATAATTAAATAAAATATTAGATTATGCACCAGTTCGATGTAATGTTACCATCATGTATGCAACTTCTTCTACAAATAATTCGTCATTACTAGCAGAAGCATATTTTGTTGCATTTTTCCAAAATTTTTCATTTTTAGGAGATTCTTTTACAATCTGTTCTGCCATAATATTATTAGATAATTGATTGGATAATTAATTACCTCAATCAAAATTAACCTATTACTAAAACAGATACACTAGAATATGCACAATTCATACTAAATTCATGCGTATTGCATGTAGTTTAGGCTCATTATTGTCAGTTGAAGAGGTTCTATATTGTTCAAAATCTCTATCAGAGACAAAAATAGATTCAATTTGGATTCCAGAAACATGGGGAATGGAAAATTTTTCAGTAATGTCAGCAGTAGCAAATAATACAAAAAATCAAAAAATAGGATCTTCAATAATTAACATTTACTCTAGAAGTCCAGCCACAATTGCTATGGGAGCTGCTACAACTGATACATTGTCAAATGGGAGAATAATTTTAGGATTAGGTACAAGCAGTGTGCCAATTGTAGAAGATTTTCATGGAGCAAATTTTGATAGTCCAGTTCAAAGAATGAAAGAATATGTAGAAATTATCCGAATGACATTATCAAAAAAACAAATTAATTATTCAGGAAAAATATTTCAGTTAAACAATTTTACATTATTAATTGAACCAAAAAGAAAATCAATTCCAATTTATCTTGCAGCAATTAATGAAAAAATGGTTAATTTGACATGGGAGATAGCAGATGGAGTGATTTTCTATTTAAGACCGTTAGAAGAAATGAAAAAAACAATTTCAAAAATGCAATCAAAAAAACAAATTGATGTTACATGTCAAATTATAACCTGTATATCTGAAAATGCTGAAGAGGCCATATTAAGAGCAAAAAAAACACTTGCGTTTTATGTTTCAGTTGGAAATATCTATAGAGAATTTTTATCAAAAAACGGATTCCAAAATGAAACAAAAAATATTTTTGAAGAATTTAAAAAATCAGGATTTAAGTCAAATCACGAATTAGTTACAGATTCAATGTTAAATTCACTTTGTATTGCTGGAAATCCAAATGATGTAAAAACACAATTACAAAAATTTAGAGATGTTGGAATTGATTTACCAATAATTCAATTCAATCCCATTGGAGATACTAAAGAATCATTTTCATTGTTAAAAAATACCTTGTTGGAGAATTAAAGATGAATAGAGTTGGAATAGTAGGTTATGCCAATACACCATTTACAAAAGAAGAACAAAAAATTGAATCGATTTTACATAATTCTGCAAATCAACTTTTTAAGAACAATTTGAAAATTGATAAAAAATTGATTGATTCAGTACTAGTTTCAACAAATAACAATTCAAAATATTTGTCAGCAATTCTGTCAGAAATGGTAGGAATTCAGCCAAAAATTGCTCATTCTATTGAAAGTTTATGTAATTCAGGCACAAATTCGATTGTTTCTGCATTTTCGTATATTTCATCAGGATTAGCAGAGATGGTTCTTGTTACAGGAGCAGAAAGAGTTGACAGTCCGGGCCAAATTCTTGAATGGGATAATTCCAGAGGAGAATTTAAACATCCAATATTTTGGGCATCAATGTTTTCAAAATCATATAAACAAGAATTCAATATTTCAGAAGAAGATCTTGCAATTGTATCAGTTAAGAATCATAAACAAGCACAAAAAAATCCTAATGCATTATCAAAGAAAACATACACAGTAGATGATGTAATTAATTCAAAAAAATTAACTGAAGATTTAAGATTATTAGATTGTTCAAGACCTTGTTCAGGAGGTGCATCAATTCTTTTAGCATCTGAACAATTATGTAAAAAAATTTCGGATAATCCAATTTGGATTAGTGGTATTGGACAAAAAACAACATCTGCAGGATTTACAAAAAATGAATCATTATTTTCAATGACATCCACTAAACAAGCAGGAGATACTGCATTAAAAATGGCAAATAAAAATATCTCCGAAGTAGATGTTGCAGAAATTCATGATGCGTTTTCAGTATGTGAGCCAATGGCATTAGATGCATTAGGATTTACAAAACCAGGTGAAGGGATGAACTTAATTAAAAAATTGCACGATACAGATAATTTTATGATAAATCCACGTGGTGGTTTAATTGGTTGTGGACATCCATTAGGAGCAACAGGAATATCTCAAACTATAGAAATTGTTAAACAATTACAACAATCTGCAGAAGACAGACAAGTAAACAATCCAAAATTAGGATTAGTACATAATATGTCAGCTGCAGCTACATCGTCAACAGTTTTGGTATTGGAAAAATGAATTTTGAAGAAGAGTTAACAAAAGGAAATTTTACTATTCCAGAATGCTCTTCATG
>REGF01000052.1 GCA_003702465.1 Candidatus Nitrosomarinus sp.
ACTGTTGTTATTGGAGTAATTGAAAATAATGATCCTTTATCTTTAGTAACTGATGTTAAAGTTCAAGCATATTTTTATGATGAATTTAATCCTGATCCTTTGGAGGTTAAACAAGGAAGTACTATACTTGATGTGATTCCTCCTTCTAGTAGTTCTCCATTTCTTATACGCTCAGAAAATCCTAATTCTGCCATAGTTGATGTTTTTACCAAAATCTCAACATTTGAAACATCAAACATCATGGATGATTCACTAAAAATTACTATTGATGATATTTCAATAGCCTCTGGCACAAAATCAAATGATTCTGACTATGTCTTTTCTTTTTCAGGATTTTTGAGAAATGGAAATTCTCAGACTTCTGAAACATCAGTATATCTTGCTTTTTACGATGTTTTTGATAGAATTATCCAAATTTCTAAAATCAATGTTGGGGCTCTAGATATTGATGAATTAACCTCCCTAAAATTAACTGAAGAAATTAACTCTTCTTCTGTAGGATTTGTTTTATTCTCAGAATCTGATAAATTCTATTCTGATACCATTAACTTAGAACTTCCTTCGCCTCAATTCAATCCAAATTTACCTACTACTTGTAATTCAAATGAAGTAAACATTGGAGGTAATTGTACTTCTTATGATATTTCAGGTGGACATATCACAAGTGCAACAGTAAACCTCGATGATAATTCAGTCATCATTAACATCCATGCAGATGATGATGGTGTATTGACAATCAGTCCTTCAGAATCAACACAAAGAGGTATCTTTATGGTATTAGTTGATGGCGAGGAATCAGATGATGCAGAAATTAACGGTAACACAGTTATCGTTCCATTTGGTGCAGAAACTGAACAAATTGAAATTATCGGTACCTTTGTAGTTCCAGAGTTTGGTACAATTGCAGCCATGATTCTAGCAGTCGCAATTATCTCAATAGTTGCAATCTCTGCAAAATCAAGACTTAGCATCGTTCCAAGATACTAAAAATTACAACTTTTTTTCATTTTTTATTTTTCATTATACATAAATAGTGACTAGCCCGTTTTCAAATAACATGAATAGCACCACACCGTTAATGCTAGTAGCCCTAGTGGCAATAGTAGGTACCATAGGCTTTGCTTCGGAAGCACATGCTGAACACGGAGATCACAATCTTCCTTTAACAGTTCAAACTGATTCCGCAACATATGGTCATGATGATACTATTACCGTTACAGGACAAGTAGCTAACGTAATTCCAGGAAATGTACCAATCACAGTAACTGTGGTTAGTCCAATGACTTCTCTTGTTACAATTGACCAAATCAATGTTGCAAGTGATGGAAGTTATGAGACATCAATGAGTACAGCTGGTAATTTGTGGAAATACGATGGTACATACACCATTAAAGTAAACTATGGCAGTTTAGATAACAACGTCAAAGTTGAATTAACTGGTGGAGTTGAAGTTGTTGAGAAAAAACACATGGATCATGGTGATGATAAAAATGAAATGCATCACGATGATGTAGAGTGTGGTTCAAGTGAAGTAAACATTGGAGGTAATTGTACTTCTTATGATATTTCAGGTGGACATATCACAAGTGCAACAGTAAACACTGATGATAATTCAGTCATTATCAACATCCATGCAGATGATGATGGTGTATTGACAATCAGTCCTTCAGAATCAACACAAAGAGGTATCTTTATGGTATTAGTTGATGGCGAGGAATCAGACGATGCAGAAATTAACGGTAACACAGTTACCGTTCCATTTGGTGCAGAAACTGAACAAATTGAAATTATCGGTACCTTTGTAGTTCCAGAGTTTGGTACAATTGCAGCCATGATTCTAGCAGTCGCAATTATCTCAATAGTTGCAATCTCTGCAAAATCAAGACTTAGCATCGTTCCAAGATACTAAAATTACAAAACTTCTAATCTGTGAATTAGACTCTAAAAAACCCAATTTTCATTACCAAATTTGTTTGAGATGAAAATATCTTTCTTGGAGCCTCAGGATCTTTAATACAAATTTTAGTAAACTAGTAGATTTATTTTCAAAGAATTTCATATCAATACATGTCAAAATTTTCTTTAATTGCCATGGGTGGAACTTTTGATATAATTCATCGTGGACATTTGACTTTACTTTCTACAGCATTTGAAATTTCTGAAAAAGTCATTATTGGATTAACTAGTGATGAATTTGTACAAAAAAAGGGAAAAAACCCTATTCACAAATATGATGAACGTCTCAAAAACTTAACATCAATCATTTTCAAAAAATTCCCAAATTCTTATTTTGAAATTAGTCAATTAAATAATGATTTTGGACCTGCCGTTTTACAAAAAGAAGTTCAAGCCCTTGTTGTAAGCGACGAAACCAAAAACCAAGGTGATATTTTGAATAAGTTAAGATCCGAACGTAATCTTTCCCCTGTTGAAGTAATTGTAGTTCCAATGTCTTTGGCCAAAGATGGAGAAAGAATTTCTACTACTAGAATAAAAAATTCTGAAATTGATTCTGAAGGAAACTTGCTATCAATTGACAAGTAGCTTACAGTATTTTGAGTAATCTGAATAAAACAAAATTGTTGAATGAATTTTCATGACAATAATCAATCACATGATGAAAAAAATTGATAATGATGTATCCAACCTAAAACAAGGTCTTCAACCTCAAAATCTTTCATTTTGGTATGATAAAATCATTAAAGAAACAATTGAAATGGCACCACCTTGGTTAGAAGATAAAATCAAAGTAAATCAAGATCCTATTCTACCAATGAAATTTAATTTAGATATTTCAAAAAGGGCTGTTAGATATTTTATGATTGTAGTTGATAATAATTTAGATGATATGCCATATTCTACAAAATTATATTTTCTTAAAGTTCAGGAATTAATGTCTACAGAAATGGATAAATCTCTAGTTTAACAATTTTTTCAAAATTTAGGCATAAATTAGAGATCTAAGTATCTATATCCAACAATACTCAAATTTATTATAAAATGGACCTTTACAGATCAAAACATTCAGATAAAAAATACTCTAATCGAAACTCTTCATCTAATGACAGACCATCTCGTTCATTTAGAAATTCCAGAGATAATGTCCGACAAGATACTACTGTAACTTGTGCTGATTGTGGTGATCAATGCACAGTTCCATTTGTACCAAGAAGCAATAAACCGGTTTATTGCAGTGATTGTTTTAGAGAAAATAAACCCGATGATTTTGGTAGAGATAGATATTCCAGAGATGACAGAGGTTCAAGATATTCCAGAGATGACAGAGGTTCAAGATATTCCAGAGATGACAGAGGTTCAAGATATTCCAGAGATGACAGAGGTTCAAGATATTCCAGAGATGACAGACAAGATGAATCTACAACTGTAACTTGTGCTGATTGTGGTGATCAATGCACAATTCCATTTGTCCCAAAAACCGATAAACCAGTTTATTGTGATGTTTGCTTTAAACAAAACAAACCTAACTCCAGAGATGACAGAGGTTCAAGATATTCCAGAGATGACAGACGAGGAGAATCTTCTTTTAGGCGTGATTCTGGCAGAAATAATTCTAAAAATAGTCGAACAAAAAGTGAAAAGTTTTTGAAAAAACAAGAAAGCTTCTATTCTAATGGTTCAGCTAAATTTAACGAGTCAATTAAACGTAAATTATTTGAAATCTTAGGAGGTAAAACTTGCTACAGTTGTGGATTTAAAGATGAAAGAGCATTATCAATTAGTCACATTAATGGAACTCAAACCTCTAATGATTTTGGTCGTGGTAGTGGTGCAGCTTCATGGGGAAAATATATCTCTGCACCAGATGTTGCTAGAGAAGAACTTCGAGTTTTATGTTTGAATTGTAGTGCAATATCTGAACCAATTTCAAAACCTGAAAATGAACGTCCAAGATCCAAACCAAAACGAAGTAAATATTTCCCAAGATAATTTTTAAATCCTTTATTCTTTAGTAATTTCAATTATTGATTTGTTCATTTTGGTAGAAACTAAATCATGTTCATGATCAAATACTGATTGAATGAAATCAGCAAATTTTTCAACATTTTCTTCATCTTTAAGTAAAATACTGTGAGCTGATTTATCTTTCAATGAAATAATCATTTCATTTTTTATTACATTTAAAATTCCTGTAATGAATGTCTCTTTATCTTCTTTAATGAAAATTAAACTCATTAATTTTTGGGCTTCATATTCGTCATCACAAATTATATCAGTCTTCATTTATTTTGTAAAAGAAATTGTTCTATTTGCTGTTTTGCTTTTTCTCGTTTTTCTTGATGTACTTTAAGAAATTCATTAATTTTTTCAATTAATATTGCTTTTAATTCTCCTGAAAGTAATTTTCCAGATTTATAATCTTCATAAATTCTCTTTAGTTTCTCATCATCAGGCTCAAAAAATATCCTCAAGTATTGATATGAAACATCAATATCAGGATTTCCACCTAGTTTTCTATGTTGTTCAATATCTGGTTGACCTCCTGAAAATGCATATTTGTTAATTTTTTTCTTAACCATATCTGGTGTATCTGTTGTGTATATTGTTCCTTTTTCTTCTGATGCTGACATTTTTCCACCTGGCCCTGTTAATGCTGGAATCATAATATTGTGAATTAAAGCTGGTTTTTGTTTTCCAATCTTTTGTGCAATGTCTCTTGTTAGTCTAAAATGTGGATCTTGATCAACTCCTAATGGTATCAAAACTGGTTTATCTTCAATAAAACATGGAGCAGATTGTAATGATGTGTAGAAAATCATTCCAATGTTTGTTTCATTAGTGAATCCGAAAGTTGCTTTTGTATTTGAAAAATTAATTTTTTTTGCTACTTGAGCTGCAATTGGATATAATGTTTGAATATTTTTTGTATTGATAATTATTTTTGTTTTTTCTGGATTGAATCCTAATGCAATAAAGTCTAATGCATTTTCATATGCAAATTTGTTTGTCTCCTCTAAAGTCAAATTTGTTTTTGAATAGAATTTCTCATCATCAGTTAATTGAAAATACAAATTCACATCAAATTTTTCTTGCAACCATTTTGCAAACACCCATGGAACTAAATGTCCAATATGAGTATGTCCTGATGGGCCTCTTCCAGTATACAGGAAAAATCCTTTGCCTTTTTGATGATCTTCTATGATTCTGTTCATTTCTCTATGTGAGAAGAAAATCCCTCTTCTGAGCATAAAGTGGTCTTCATTTGTTATATTCTTGATTTTATCCAGTAATTCTGATGATATTTTTTCAGTACCAAATTTTTTAATTAATTTGTCATAGTCAATATCACCTTCAACGTGCCAAGGTGTTACAATGAATTCATCAGCTGACATTCAACTTGACTTAGGTTAAGGTTTAAAAAGTCTTTTTCGATCTTTGAACTATTGTCACAAGTTTTTCATGATATTGAAAAAAAAATCATTAATTCATTAAAAGAAAATTCAATTCAGACTCCTGAAACACTTGAAAATTCAACACAACTCTCACCAGATCAAATTAGACGTGGAATTGAGTGGCTGAAATTAAAGGATTTAGCTATTGTTGATGAATCAAAATCTAGTGTAATTAGTTTGGGAAAAAATGGACTAGACTCATTTGAAAAAGGATTACCTGAACGAAGATTATTAAATTTAGTCAAAAATGGTCCTAAAAAATTATCTGAGATTCAAAAAGAATTAGGATTTATTTTTGGACCTGCAATTGGTTTATGTAGAAAAAATAATTGGATTGAAACTTCTTCTGATGAAATAATTCTTAAAACACTACCGTCAGAATTACCTGGTGAAAAATCTCTTCAACTAATTGGAAATAATAAATTATCTAAAGATCAAATTGATAAAACTGATTTATCCGAACTCTCAAAACGTCCTGATTTTATTATTGAAGATATAATTAAAAATAAAAAAGTAAGCTTAACTGATTCTGCAAAATCTTTAGACGTTTCAAATATTTCTGGAGCAATTGATGTTGAAGCTGAAGTTCCGGAAATTTTTGTTGCAAGAACACATCCATTAAAAGATACCATTGATGAAATTCGTGAAATCTTTGTTACTTTGGGCTTTTCTGAAATTATTGGAAACATGACTCAATCTAGTTTTTGGAATTTTGATGCTCTATTCACTCCACAAGATCATCCTGCAAGGGAATTACAAGATACTTTCTTCTTAGATGGAATCTCTGATAAAAAAATTGCAAATCCAGAACAAATTCGAAAAGTTTCTGACTCTCATAAAAAAAATTGGCGATATCAATGGGATATTAATGAAGCAAGAAAAATGGTTTTAAGAACTCATACTACTTGTGTAACGATAAAACATTTAGCTGAAAACAAACCTGATGAAGCACGAATATTTTCTTTAGGTAGAGTATTTAGAAATGAAAAAGTTAGTTACAAACATCTAGTTGAATTTAACCAAATAGAAGGAATTGTTGTTGGAAAAGATGCTAATTTGAGAAATTTGATGGGAATCCAAAGAGAATTCTATAAAAGAATTGGAATTACAAAAATCAAGTTTTGGCCTACATTTTTTCCATATACTGAACCGTCACTTCAAACAATGGTATACAATGAAAAATTAGGTAAGTGGATTGAATTATTTGGAATGGGAATTTTCAGACCAGAAGTAACAAAACCTCTTGGAATAACAAAACCTGTTTTAGCTTGGGGTGGAGGTATTGAAAGAATTGCTATGTTGAAATATGATTTGGATGATGTACGAGAATTCTATAATAATAATTTAGGTTGGTTAAGGAGTAATACAAAATGCCAGTAATTGAATTATCTTATTCTCGCCTCCAAAAACTAATTGGAAAAGTTTCAAAAAAACAGATTTCTGATTCATTACCTTTTTTGGGACTAGATATTGAATCTGAAGTTAAAGATTTAGTTAGAATTGAATACAGTCCAAATCGCCCTGATTATTCAACTGATTTTGGAATTGCACTTGGATTGCAAGGTTTACTTGGTATCAAAACTGGTTTACTAAAATTAACTGTAAAAAAATCAAAAAATTATTCAATTACTGTTAAACCATCTGTCTCAAAAATTCGTCCATTTGTGACTGGAATTATTGCTAAAAATGGTAAAATTGATGATAAAACGATTAAACAATTTATGACAATGCAAGAGGACCTTCATTTTGGAATTGGAAGAAAAAGAAAAAAATCCTCAATTGGAATACATGATTTAGATAAAATCTCTTTTCCTTTAACCTATACAACAGTAGATAAAAATCATAAATTCATTCCATTAAATTCTGAAAAAGAACTTTCAATATCGGAAATAATTACTGAAACTGAAACAGGCAAAGATTATGGTCATTTACTTGGACAATCATCCCAAGTTCCAATAATTATTGATTCCAATAAAAAAACAGTTTCTTTTCCTCCAATCATAAATGCTGGAATAACTACTGTAACTACCAAAACAAAAAATCTCTTTGTTGAAGTAACAGGAATCAATAAAGCTGATGCTGAAGATATGCTTTCAGTTGTTGCAACAATTTTACAAAGTGCAGGATTTACATTAGAAATTGTTCAAATTTCTGGTGCAAAAAATTCTTCACCTAAACTAGAAGAAAGAAAAATATCTGTTGATTCCTCTTTGATTAATCAAACTCTTGGTCTAGATTTGTCAACTCCAAAAATTATTTCATCATTAAGAAAATCTAGATTAAATGCAATTTCAAAAGGAAAAAAAATTGAATGTACTATACCTCCATATAGATTTGATATATTTGGTCCAATGGATTTAGT
>REGF01000053.1 GCA_003702465.1 Candidatus Nitrosomarinus sp.
CTAAAGAAAAAATATCTGATCTAGAAATGGCAGATGTTATTTTTATTGGTGGAACAGGGGGTGATACTGGTGAAATAGTCAAAATGTCTGAAAATAAAATAAAATCTGGAGGTAGAATTGTTATAGGAATTATCTTAATTGAAACATTATATTCAGTTTTACAAATTCTTGATAGTCTAAAGTTTGAAGATATTGATATAACTCAAGTCACCATTTCTAAGAGTAGAAAAACTAGTACTGGTACTATGATGCTAGCTAGAAACCCTGTAACTATAATATCTGCTACAAAACTGTAATCTAGACTTTTAATTGGGGATAAAGGCAACAATATCATGCCTGGATTGATTGGAATAGGTGTAGGTCCTGGAGACGTAGAGCTCTTAACTGTCAAAGCAGTAAAAGCAATTCAAAATGCGGATATTATCATGTGTCCAGCTTCCAATGAAAATCGACCCAGCATTGCATTATCAGTTGTTTCATCAATAATAGATAAATCCAAAAATCAAGAAATTATAAAATTAATTTTCCCAATGACTAAAGACAAAGATATTCTAGAAGAATCATGGAAAAGAAATGCCAAAATAATGGCTGAAACTGTTTTGAAAGGAAAAAATGTTGTTTACCTAACAGTAGGTGATCCATATCTGTATAGTACATGGATTTACATGCATAGAGATTTGAAAGAAAAATATCCTGACATGAACATTAGTGTAATTCCAGGAATTGTATCCATATTTTCATTTGCATCAAAAGTTGGTGTTAGTGTTGCTGAAGGAGCTGAAAAAGTTGCAATCATTCCATCATGTTATGATTTATCCAGTGTAAAAGAAATTGCAAGACATTCAGAATCAATGATATTTCTAAAAGATGGTAGATATTTCGATCAAGTAATTGATGTTTTAAAAGAATCTGGTTTTCCAAGTGACTCACTTTTTGCAATTGGTCAAGATTTGGGAACAGAAAATGAAATTATTAGAACTATGAAATTAGGTGAAGTAAACGATGATACATTAACTACAAAATATTTTTCAATTCTGGTGGTAAAACGTGTCTGACGTATTTTTTGTTGGTTGTGGTCCTGGTGATCCTGACCTAATTACAATTAAAGCAAAAAAATTAATTCAAAAAGCTGATGTTGTAGTTTATTCTGGTTCGTTAATTCCTGAACCTATTATAAAATTGTGTAAAAAAGGTAAACTCTATGATGCTGCAAAATTAGTTAGAGAAGAAATTTTTGATTTACTTTACAAAAATGCAAAAAAAGACAAACTAGTTGTTAGACTTCATGATGGTGATCCTGCAATTTACGGTGCAATTAGAGAACAGATTGATAATTTAGAAAAAAAAGGAATTAAATCCACTGTTGTGCCTGGCGTAACATCATTTTTAGCCTCAGCTGCTGCACTTGGTACTCAATTAACATTACCTGGTGTAACTCAAACAATGATTATTACAAGAGCCGAAGCAAGAACAAAAGTTCCTAAAAGAGAACAAATTTCTGAATTAGCAAAACATCAAGCAACTTTGATTTTTTATCTTAGTGTACATTTGTTAAATAAAATTTCAAAGGAAGCTATTGAAGGTGGATACAAAAAAACTACACCAGTTGCAGTAGTTTATAGAGCAAGTAGAAAAGATCAAAAAATAATTATTGGAAATCTTTCAGATATTGCAGGCAAGGTTAAAGCTGAAAAAATTACAATGACTGCAATTGTAATCATTGGTGATGTCATTAAACCAAAATCATATGAGTATTCAAAACTTTATGATAAAACATTTACTCATGGTTTTAGAAAAGCTAAAACTAAGTAGATAAATAATTTATTTTATTTTTAATTCCAATTTTGTTTAACTTATTTTTAAATTGAATTTTGTTTCCAGATGTAAAAATTTTTAATGAATTTCGTTTTGATTGTTTGTTTTTTATTTTTAAAAAAATTTTCTTTGCAACTAAATTTCCTGGATCAATAAATTGTACTTTAGGAAATTCTTTTTCAAATAGTTTTTTTAGAAACAATAAATGTGTACTTGATAATGTTATTGTATCAACTTTTTTTGTAATTATGTACTTCTCTAAACTTTTTTTAATTATTTTTTTACAATAATTTTCATTATTGAGAAATTTTCCTGTTTCAACTAAATCTACAAGATTAGATCCATTAATTTTAAAAATTTTATATGAATCAGGAAAATTGTTTTCTTTTACATAATTTACAAGTCCTTTACTTTTAACTGAAGATTTTGTTGCAAGAATTCCTATCTTTTTTGATTTTGTTTTTTGTTTTGCTAATTTTAAAGGAGGCTTAACATCAATAATTTTTCCTTTTTGTAGATTTAACATTAGACTTGGTGTATTTGATGCAACAACAATAACGTCAGGCGTAAACTTTTCTTCTAACATACAAATTGTTTTTTTGATTATTGAGGCCATTTGTGCCTGAGATTTTGTACCATATGGATAATTTTTCTGATCTGCAAAATATACAATATCTGCCTTCATGATTTTTTGTATTTCTTTAATTATTGATAATGAGCCTAATCCTGAATCAAAAACAGCAATTTTTGCCAATAAACTGTTTTGATTTATCAACCATTATAGTTTGTTAGCTAAATTTACTCAAAAGCTGATCTAAATTTACACTGTTGATTAAGACTAAATTTCTAAATTCATTATCATGCCAAACTTCGACAGTACATGGGCTCGACAAGAGACCCAAAGTGTAACTGGCAAACTACGCGATGCAGTAAAGCCTCAAGGTGCATTAAAACCACGTATTCAAACAGCAGTTAACAAACTACAAGTCCAAATATCAAAAATGGACTCAATGTTAGGAAAATTGCAAGAAAGAGATGCGCAACTCTTTCAACGAGTCGTGACTGCAATGCAGCAACATGATACTAGCACAAGTAGAGTTTTGTCTAACGAATTAGCTGAAATTCGTAAAGTTACAAAGATGCTCGGCAACGCAAGAATGTCTTTAGAACAAGTTCAACTAAGACTGACAACTATTCATGATCTTGGTGATGCTATGGTAGCAATTGGACCAGCTATGTCTACAATGAAGGGATTGAAGTCATCGCTAGGAAGATTCATGCCAGAAGCTGATTCAGAATTGAATAGTATGACCCAGACACTTAATGGACTTATGATGGATTCACTTGCAGGAGACTCATTCAATATGGAGTCTGATGTTTCAAATGAAGAAACAGATAAGATTCTTCAAGAAGCATCTGCAGTAGCTGAGCAACAGATAGGAGATAAATTCCCATCTGTACCATCTTCAACAGGACTTTCGTCACAAACCTCTTCTACTTCTTCCTTTGAGTAGATAGTGTGTTAGACGATTGTTACTATTTTTATTTATAATTAAAAAAACCAATATTGTATAGGATTTTCAAAATTAGGGCAATCATAGTATAATATTGATAATTCATTAATTTCAATCAAGATTAGTTTTTTTACAACTATGTTTGATTCAAGATATGGCAATGCCTGAAGGCTATGATGGATTAAGAACAGGCGATGAATCTGAAAGAACAGATGATCCCAATGAGTACAAGCGTACTTGTATTGATTTTATTGAAGATATCTCTCATGATTATGAAGCATGGGTTGATTATTACAAATTACCAGAAGATGAAGATAAACGAAGACGTGCAGGAATCAAGGCAACAATTTCTAGAACTAATGAATGGTTAGCAAAAGTTGCACAATCAATCAAAGCAGTAGATGTAATTATGAATGATGGAATCCAAAAAATGGCTGAATCTACAGCTGGTAAACCTTTGGAAATTGGAGTTTTTGTAAATAAAAAATCTGGCTATACTGAAACAAAACCAGGAATAATTGATGTTGTTGTTAGAGGGCATCCTAGAAAAAATAGAAAACTAAAACTTGGTTATCATTTCAAAGATGACAGATTTAGAATTGAATCCACATGTGGTGCATATCTAGAAGAAACTAATTTGCCTACTGAAGGATTTGATGAGATGGAAATTCATCTTAAACTACATGCAGAAAATGCAAAATCGCGAGATGTAATTTCATTTACTGTAACTATTGGTGAATTTGAAGACGATGTTGAAATTGATAAACGTGGAATTTCAACTGTAGTACATTTAGTTTAATTTTTTTATTTGAATTAGATATAATCTGCAAACAAATACAATCCAATCAAAGTCATACCAATTGCTGCAAAACCTAACTTTACAAGAAAGACTTTGGATTTGCTTAATTGTGGGATAATTTTTTCTGCTTTCATTTTATATCAATTAAAATTCTTTTTGTTCCTCTGTTTATAGTAATGTAAGCTTGTTTTGGTTTAGGAATATCGTCTTCGGTTTTTTCTAAATATCTTGTTTTAGTTCCTCTAGATGATGAGATAATTGTTTTTCTTCTTCTGAATAGAATTTTCTCTTTTCTTTCTTCTTGAAAGTTTTTGAATTCAGTTCCTGCCCAATTAGAATTAATTATTTCATCGGTAATTTTTTTGCCTGTACCTCTTTTTGTAATTAATAATAAACTCAAAATATTTCTCCTATCACATTGACCAATAAGTCATTATGACTGGGGGAATTGTAATAATTGCTACAATAACTGGAATTTTTAGATAGTCTTTTTTGGTTAATTTTGATTTTCTTATTTTTTCAAAAGATAATTTCATCTAAATTACCTCGTCACCTTCATTTCCAGATTTAATATCTATTGCACGTAGCATTTGTGAAATGAAAATTTTACCTTCTTGAGAGTTTTTTCTAATAATCTCCACTGTTTTTTCTTCTTTTGCTTCAGGAATTACTACCATTAATCGATATTTGTCTGCAAAATGAGGAACAAATACTTCCATTCCTTTGTGTGTATGAATTTCAGCTGCAGTTTTTGCACCTCTTCCTCTAACTTTAATTACAGTTAGTCCTCCAATACCAATTTCTTTTAATCCTTCACTGATTTTCATTACATCATTTTCTGCTAAAATGATTTCAAGTTTTAACATGATAATTTTATTTTGTTAGAGTAAATAATTATTTAGAAACTGTATATCTTTTGATTATCATTGACAATCAAATTGGAAAACTGTTAAATGCAAAAACTTGATTCCATTTTAATTATGATAGATACCGGTGATACCGCATGGATGTTAATTGCAGGTTGTTTAGTATTGTTAATGATTCCTGCACTTGGTTTGTTTGAATCCGGTTTATTGAGAAAAAAGAATGCAGTTTCAATTTTTATGCAAATCTTTTTCGGAATGTCATTACTTAGTGTAATGTGGTTTGTATTTGGATTTAGTCTTTCATTTGGTCCTTCTACAACTGGTGTTATAGGAAATCTTGATTGGTCGTTTTTGAAAGGAATACCTTGGGATGCTCCATTAGAACAATATGCACCAACAATTCCTGGTGTACTCTTTGTTAAATTCCAATTAATGTTTGCATGTATTACTCCATTATTATTAACAGGAACAATTGCTGAAAGAATGAAATTTAGTTCTTTCATCATTTTCATCTCTGCATGGTCAATACTCATCTACTACCCAATCGTTAACATGGTCTGGGGTGGTGGATGGTTAGCACAACTTGGTGTTGTTGACTTTGCAGGTGGTATTGTTATTCACACTACTGTAGGAATGGCTGCACTCGCCGCTGCTTTGGTACTTGGTAAAAGACGAGGATTTGGAGCAGCAATTAACATTCCACACAGTATTCCTCTTGCTGTTTTAGGTTCTTCATTATTATGGCTAGGTTGGTTTGGATTTAATGCAGGTAGTGCATTAGCCTCAGGTGGTGTAGCCGGAAATACTGTAATTGTTACTCACTTAGCATCTTCAGTATCTGCATTAATTTGGGCAGGTTTGTCATGGATGCGAACTGGTAAACCATCAATTGTTGCAACCATTAATGGTGCAATTGCTGGACTCGCTGGAATTACTCCTGCATCTGGATTCATTAGTGTAGAACACTCATTTGTTCTTGCTATTGCAATTGGTGTTCTATCATATGGTGGTGTTGTACTAATTAGAGATAAATTAAAAATTGATGATGCACTTGACGTAAGTTCTGTTCACGGAATTGCAGGAATTGTTGGTGCACTTGGTATTGGTATATTTGCAAGTACTATGATTAATCCATCTGGTGTTGATGGATTACTATATGGTAATTATGATCAAATTTGGATTCAAGGTGTTGGTATCGCAGTAGCTGCTGTAATGGGCTTTGGTGGTACATGGGTTTTGTTACAACTAATTAAACATCTAATTGGAATTCGTGTTGAACCCGAAGAGGAAGACATTGGTTTAGATCTTAGTGAACATGCTGAAGCAGCTTACTCTGATGAAGAAGAGTTTAAGCTTTCTCCAGATGATTATATGCAAACATCAAAGAAAAAAGAAAAATAATTTTTGATGTTTTATGGATGATGAAAAAGAATACGAAGAGAGACCTGAATGGGAATGGCTGAAGAAGTAATAATAAAACCAAATTATGAAAAACTTTGTTCAAAAATTTTAAATTCTGATGAGCATATTCGTTTTACAGCATTTGTAAATGATAAATCTAAAATTTTATACAGTGAACAAAAAGATAATCTAGATTCTCTTTTACAAGAACATGAATTTGGGATGTCTGTTCATTATACGTTAGAGAGATGGAGAAAAGCACAAAATTTTACATTTCGTTTAGGAAAGGAAAGATTAACTTTTACTGAATATGATAATGTTACATTAGTTACAATTCCATTTAAGGGAACATTGTTGCTAGTTAGTACTGAACCCAGAATTAATTACGATCCAATAATAGAAAAAATTAATTCTATCTTAACTGATTGGGAGAAAATTTAGCGTGGAAAATGGTACTATTAGTTACACTCAACTATTGAGAGAGGATTTAGGAATTTTTCGTGTTACTCCTGATGATGGGGTTCCTGATTTCAAGGCTGGGCAATTTTTAACTCTAGGATTGCCTTTACACAGTAAAATTGTTAATCGAGCTTATTCTATCACATCTTCACCTCAAAACAAAAATTTCTTTGAATTTGTAATCAGATGGGTTAGACGTCCTCTTCCAGGTAGATTAACTAGTTTATTATTTAACGCCAAAGAAGGTGATAAAATCAGTTGGGCAAAACCAGCAGGTAATCTCACTATCAATGATACATTACCAAATGGCGAAAAAGACACAAGAAGAATTGTCTGCATTGGCGGTGGAACTGGATTGGCACCATTTGTCAGTTTTGCACAGCATCTTCATGATACAAATGACAAAAGAGAGATCGTCGTTTTACACGGTGCAAGTTACGTTGATGAGTTAAGTTACAAACAACTTTTGACTGATTTGGAAAATGAAAGTATCGATAAAGGTAAGAACAAATGGAATTTTACATACAGAGCAGCAATCAGTAGACCTAATGAATGGACTAATCGTTCTTGGATTGGTCATAAAGGTAGAATCGAACAATTTTTGCGACCAACTGATAATGGTAAATCTGCTCTTGAAGAATTAGTAGGAGAAAAATTCACAAAAGAAAACACAATTTTCTATGTATGTGGATGGCAAGGAACAATTGATGGAACTATGGATTATTTAACAAACAAAAATTTTGTTAC
>REGF01000054.1 GCA_003702465.1 Candidatus Nitrosomarinus sp.
TGATGGTTGTGTATAACCAGTTACTTTTACTTTTTGATCATTCCAGTTTGTAGTTGGTACCTTACCTACAGGAGCATATCCTCTAACAAAGTATCTGTTAGGTGCTGGTGTATATCCAGTAACCTTTGCTCTATACTGATGGAAATCAGTCATTGCTGCATTCATGTATGCATCTTCTAATGCTGCTTGCAAAGTTGCTGGAGGTTGTGATGTTGTCTCAGCTGGTTTTGGTGCTTCTGCAGTTTCTGCAGGTTTCTCAAATCCTTTAGGTAGTGTACCTTTTGGTTTGGTTGTTGCTGCAGGTCTCTCAGCTGGTTTTGGTGCTTCCTTTGGTTTTGCTTCACTACCTTTTGGAAGGGTAGGTTTTGGCTTTGCTGTTTCAGCTGGTTTAGTTTCAGCTGGTTTTGCAGCAGTACCTTTTGGAAGTGTAGGTTTTGGCTTTGCTGTTTCAGCTGGTTTTACCTCTGCAGGTTTAGTTTCTGCTGGTTTTGAGGTTAGCTGATCAGATAATTGATTTAGTTTTGCTTCTAATTCGGCAATCTTGTCTTCAAGATCTTTTTTTGTTTGCTTTTTAGCAGCTGCCATTAATTTTCATGCCAAATTCGGGGTTTATGTACATTTGGTTTGAACTATTTACAAAAAAATGATCAATTTTATATGCTCTATTGAAGGATTAGTATTATGGATGACTTTGAAAAAGAATTTCCAGATTTTGATTGGAAAAATACACCTGCATACAAACATCCGGGGGGTAAAAATTGTCCATGTCCTAAACACGAATACATTAGAGAACAAATCAATTTTACAAAACAAGTCAATGAAAAGGGTAAGGAACCAGCAAAAGTTACGCTAAAATTTTGTCCAGATCATTACAGAGTCTACCTAGACGAGGTAATTCCAGCAATGCCATTAAAATATAGAATTTTGACAAAAATTGCATTAAAGTTAGGTGCAATCCATATTGAGCAATTAAAGTACATGGAATCAGAATTGTGTTTTTACTGTAAATTTGGTTCTGGTGGCCATGATAAAAAAACAGAATTACCACCAATGTGAATAGTGACAAAGTGAAAAAAATCCAGTTAAGCTTATACCTGATCTAAAAAGAGTTTGATTGTGCCAATACAAGATACTCAAGAATTCATCAATGAACTAGAAAAACATGGAGAATTAAAAAGAGTAAAAACAGAAGTAAACCAGGATTTAGAAATTGCAGAAATTTTAAGAAGAGAAATGTATTCAAATGGACCTGCAATTCTTTTTGAAAATGTAAAGGGTCACAGTATGCCAGTTTTAGGAAATGCATTTGGTTCAATGAAAAGACTCGAAATAGGATTAGAGATGACAGACTTTACAGAAATTGGACATAGAATAACAGATATGACAAAAATGGACATGCCATCAGGATTTCTAAATAAAATAAAAAAACTTCCCGAACTTTCAAAAATGACTGCTTCTTTTCCCAAGATGGAATCTAGTGGATTAGTTACAGAAGTTACATCAACAGATGCATCATTTGATGATTTACCAATAATCAAATCATGGCCTAATGATGCAGGACGATTTATCACATTGGGATTAATTGCAACAAAACATCCAGAAACAGGAGTTCGAAATTTAGGAGTTTACAGAATGCAAATTATAGACAAAACACATGCATCAATGCACTGGCAAAAACATAAGAGGGGAGCAAATCATGGAGATATTTCAAAGGATAAAGGAGAAAAAATTCCAGCAGCAATAATTTTTGGAGGAGAACCAGCAACAGTATTTTCATCAATTGCACCAGTACCAGAAGGACTTGACAAATATCTATTTGCAGGAATTACAAGAAAAGAAGGAATCAAGACAGTAAAATGTAAAACAATCGATTTAGATGTGCCAGCAAATGCAGAGATTGTTTTAGAAGGTTATGTAGATCCTGCAGACATTAGAGATGAAGGTCCATTTGGAGATCATACAGGATATTACACTCCAGTTGAACCATACCCAACATTTACACTAACAGGAATTATGAGAAGAAAGAACCCAGTTTATGTTACAACAGTTGTAGGTAAACCAATTTTAGAAGACGCTTACATTGGAAAAGTAATTGAACGTTCATTTTTACCATTGGTTCAAATGTTTCATCCAGAAGTTGTAGACTTTAGTATGCCAGCTGCTGGATGGTTCCAAGGTTTTGCAGTAATTTCAATCAAAAAAAGATATCCAGGTCAAGCTAAAAAAGTAATGATGGGGTTATGGGGAACAGGGCAACTTGCACTAACCAAAATGTTCGTAGTAGTTGATGAAGATATCAACGTACATGATATGAATGACGTAATTTGGGCAATTACAACAAGAGCAGATGCAGCTAGAGACACAGTAATTATCAACAACACACCAACAGATACGTTAGATCCAGCATCACCATTAGTTAATCTGGGTTCTAAAATGGGAATTGATGCAACACAAAAAACCAAAGAAGAAGGATACATGAGAGAAATTCAACAACAGGTAAAAGTTGATGAGAAAACAAAGAATTTAGTGGATTCTAAATGGTCTGATTATGGGTTATAATGTGCGAATAGGATTATAGAAATTATCTCGTTCCTCGACTTCATAGCCAATTTGATGAATTGCATCAACAATTATTTTATCAGTCAATTCAGTTGAACGGGCACCAGTACAGGATACGACTTCTTCTCCAATTAGAGTACCACCAAAATCATCTGCACCATATTGCAAAGCGAGTTGAGCCATACCAATTCCATTAGTTAGCCAAGAAGATTGAATGTGAGGAATTAGTCCATCAAATACCAAACGAGAAATTGCAATCATTTTCAAAAGTTGAATTCCACCTGTTCCATATTCAACAATTCCCTCATCTTGCATCAAAGTATTATTTGGTTCAAAATTCCAAGGAATAAAAGCCATAAAGCCATTAGTTTTTTCTTGTAGTTTTACAATTTTAGAAAAGTGCTCAACAATATCATTTTTGTTTTCAACATGACCATACATCATGGTAGCAGAACCAGGAATTCCTACAGAATGTGCTTCATCCATAATTCTAATCCATGCATCACTAGAAATTTTCTTTGGACTAATAATTTCCTTAACTGAATCAGTTAAAATTTCAGCTCCAGCTCCAGGAATAGATTGTAAACCTGCTTCTTTTAATCTAGATAAAATTTCTTTAGTAGAAGATTTTTCAACTTTTGCAATCATATCAATTTCAGATGTAGACAATCCATGAACACCGACACTTGGAAATTTTTCACGAATCATTTTGAATGCATCTTCATAATATTCAATTTTCAAATTCGGATTATGTCCACCTTGAATTAGCACTTGACGAATTTTAAACATATCATATGATGTTTTGACACGTGTTTCAATTTCATCAAGAGATAAGGTGTAAGAATCTTCAGCACCAGGAGATCTATAAAATGCACAAAATTTACAATCAGTAATACAGACATTAGTATAATTCAAAATAATATTATTTACAAAAGATGCCTTGTTACCAAATTGTTTCTTGGACAAATATCCAGATACCAATCCCATTAAATGAACATCATCAGATTCTAATAATCTCAAAATATCGTCAGATTTTGGTCTAACACCTTTAAGAGAATTTTCTAAAATATCTTTGATATCACTTTTTTGTATCTGTTCAGTAGTCTGACTCAATTATTATTCATGCTTAAGAATTTCTATTTATTCCTTGATAGAATTAAGGGTAAAAAGAGATAAAGAATTCATGATGAATTTAAAATGTTTTTGAGCATACAGATACACGTTATTTTTAAGTAGGGCTGAAAGAACAAAACAACACATGGTATCAGCAAATGAAATTAGATTGAATAGAATCATGAGAAAAGGAAAAATGCTTTGTATTCCAATGGATCATGGTATTTCAAATGGCCCTATTGAAGGACTTGAAAATCCAGCAGATACAATTTACAAATGTGAAGGACATGGATTGACAAGTGTCATTATTAACAAAGGAATTCTCAAATCATTACCAAAACCACCAAAAATTGGTACTTTAGTTCATTTTTCAAGTAGTACAGCATTATCATTATCACCAAATCGAAAAATGCTCACTGGAACAGTAAAAGAAGCTGTTGCATTAGGAGCAGATGGAGTTTCACTTCACATCAATATTGGTGGAAAAGAAGAACCAGAAATGTTAGAACAACTTGGATTAACAGCAGATCAATGTCATAGATGGGGAATGCCACTTTTAGCAATGATGTATCCAAGAGGAGAAAATGTTCCAAATCCACACGACCCAGAAACTGTAGCACATGTTGCAAGAATTGGTGCAGAATGTGGAGCAGATATTGTTAAAACACTATACACTGGAGATATTGATTCATTTTCAAAAATTGTTAAAAGTACACCAGTTCCAATTGTTATTGCAGGAGGTCCAAAAGCTAAAACAGATTTAGACATACTTCAAATGACTGAAGATGCAATCACTGCAGGAGCTAAAGGAGTAACATATGGAAGAAATATTTTTGCACATAAAAAACCTGAAAAAATGGTTCAAGCATTATCAGAAATAATTTTCAAGAAAGGAACTGCAAAGGAAGCAATGAAGAGAATTGAGTAAAACAAGAGAATTAATAATTTTACCAAAAGTAAATCAAGCACAACTTACAAAATTTTTACCTCAATTAGAGGAAGAAGGGATTAAAACAGTTTTTCTTGATCCAAAAAAATTAGGAAAGAAAAAAACAAAATTAAAAACAATTTCCACATCAAATTCTTCAAACTACGTAGTATTAGAAAAAGAAAATTCAACAAAACCAAAAGGGAAAAAAGTTGGGATTAAATTTGAAGTTCTATCAAATGCAGACATTGACAACGTATTATCAATTTCAAAGAAAGGATTGGATTTTGTCATCATTGAAGTGAAAGATTGGAAGATCATCCCATTAGAAAACATAATTGCAAAATTACATAAAATTCATACAAAGATTTTTGCAATTGCTAGAACACCTGAAGAAGTAAGAAAAATGTTTTCAATTTTAGAAGTTGGTGTAGATGGAGTAATTTTCAGCACATCATCAATTAATGAAGTTAGAGAAGCAATGGTATACTTAGGTACAAGAAGTTTTGATATGAAACCAGCAAAAATTCTTGAAATTAAAGAAGTTGGAGACGGTGAAAGAGTTTGTGTAGATACAGCTTCTATGTTACATAAAGGAGAAGGAATGTTAATTGGGAGTAGATCAAATTTCTTATTCCTCGTGCATAATGAATCAGTTGGTTCATCATTTACATCACCACGTCCATTTAGAGTAAATGCAGGAGCAGTACATTGTTACACATTATCTCCAGACGGTACAACAAATTATTTGTCAGAAGTAGAAACAGGTTCAGAAGTATTAATACTAAATTCTAAAGGTAAGGCAAGAAGAGCTACAGTAGGAAGATCAAAAATTGAAAGAAGACCCATGTTAATGATTAAAGCATCAGTAGGAAATGAAATTGGAGGAATAATAGCACAAGATGCAGAGACTATTAGATTTGTAAAACCTAACGGCCAATTAGTATCAGTTACCCATCTCAAAAAAGGAGATATCGTAATGGCACATGCAAAACCGGCAACCGGCAGACATTTTGGAATGGAAGTTTCTGACGAATACATATTAGAAAAATAAAATGAAATACAAAACTTGTATATCAATTGCAGAAAATTCGCCAAAGAAAATCAAAAATAAATTAAAAGAATCATTCAAAAAATCAGATTATGTAGAAGTAAGATTAGATTTTCTTAAAACAAAGGATGTTCCAGAAGCACTAGAAAGTATTAAAAAAGATTTGAAAAAAGTTGTCTGCACATTAAGACCAAAAAATGAAGGGGGTAAATTCACAGGTTCTGAAAAGGAAAGAATTGCAATTTTGAAACTTATTGCTGAGTATAATCCATTTTTGTTAGATGTGGAATTTAACACATTAAATAAAAATAAAGAATTGTCAAAATATCTTAAAAGCACTAAAACAAAATTATTAGTTTCTTGGCATGATTTTAAAAAAACACCAAAGTCATCAGAGTTAAAAAATAAAATTAAAAAAATGAGTAAATTTTCAAATAATGTTAAAATCGTTAGTACTGCAAAATCAGTAGATGATGCAACAAGAATGCTTGAATTGTATAACAAAACAGGAAAAAATAATTTGATTTCATTTGCTATGGGTGATGCGGGTAAAATTTCGAGAATTTTGTGCCTATATTTAGGCAGTCCATATACATACGTCTCATTAGGAAAAGCTGTTGCACCAGGACAATTCAGTGTAGATGAAGTAAACAAAATTATCAATCTAAAAAGTAACAAATGAGAAATTGAGAGTTTAAATCAATCTATTTCTCAAAAAGTATATGGGAAAAAGTTTTGCAGTAATTGGAGATCCTATCAATCATTCTTTATCTCCAATAATACATAGTGCAGCATTTAGAGAATTGAATTTAGATTCTTCATATATCGGATATAGAATTCCAAAAGGAGAATTAGAAAGTGGAGTAGAAGGACTAAAAAAAATTAAGATTAATGGATTCAATGTTACAATCCCTCACAAAATTGAAATGATGAAATATTTAGATAAAATGGATGAATCATGTAGCATTATTGGCGCAGTTAACACAGTTGTAAATAATGAAGGAATTTTGAAAGGATATAATACTGATATGGAAGGATTTTTGGAACCATTAAAAAAAAGAAATATTTCAATTCAAAATCAAAAAATATTATTAATTGGAGCAGGAGGAGCAGCAAGAGCAATCATAGCAGGAATGTCTAAAGAAAAAGCACATGAAGTAGATATTGTAAACAGAACTACAAAAAATGCAGATGAATTATCACAATTTGCAACACAGATTGGATTATCAACAAATGTAAGGAGTATAGAAGAAATTAAAAATTTACAAAATTATAACATAATAATCAATTCAACATCAATTGGATTAAAAAATGAGCCAAGTCCAATCTCATTTGACCAAGTAAATGAAAATTCAATCATTTATGATATTGTATATTCACCAATGAATACAGATTTTATTAAAAAAGCAAAAGAAAAAAAATTAGATGTAATTTATGGATATGAGATGCTTTTAGGTCAGGCTACCAGGGCATTTGAGATTTGGCATGGGATGAAAGCACCTTATAATGCAATGAAAAAAGCATTGTTAGGAGGATTTTGATGGCAAAAGTAAAAGCTACTGTACATGGTGCAGTATCCATTGTTAGTGCCATTGCAAGTAAAAAAGGAGCAACATTGGGGATATCATTAAAAGTTGAAGCGATTGTCGAAACATCAGAAGGAAAAGGAATCATTATTCAATCAGAAAACAAGAGTCTTAGTTCTCGATTAATCAATAAAACAGTTGAAAAAATTGTACCAAAAAAAGATTTAGAAAAAAATAAAATTATGATTACATTGACTTCAGAAATTCCAAC
>REGF01000055.1 GCA_003702465.1 Candidatus Nitrosomarinus sp.
AAGACTTTTCTGTTGTGACAAAAATTAGTCCAAATGAATCTGAAAATATTTTGAATGATTTGCAACAAAATGGTATTGGTTATCAAAAAGATGATTTTTATTATTTTGAAGATGGTGATAAATTAAAAATCGCAATGATTTTAATTGAAAAAGGTTTTCCATTAGATGAAATTTCAGTTGTTTTGGATTGGAGGGATTTTGAAGGATTAACTGCAGAAATATTATCATCAAAAAATTTTGCCGTCATAAAAAATATGATGTTAACAAAACCTAGAATGGAAATTGATGTTGTTGGAATTCGTTTGGGAATTGCTATATTGATTGATTGTAAACATTGGAAAAGATATAGTTCTTCATCATTAAATTCTGCAGTCAAAAAACAGATTGAAAGAACTAAACATTATGTTGCAAAAACTGAAGGATCTATGGCAGTACCTGTAATTGTTACTTTACATCAAGATAAAATCAACTTTATTGATAAAGTTCCAATTGTTCCTATCTTCCAATTTTCCTCGTTTATTGATGAATTCTATGGAAATATTGAACAAATGAATACTATAGAAAAAGACTAGTAATGAATAATCCTAGTCCTCCAATTACAAACATTTTGGTAATTCTCAATGAATTTTCTAATGCTTTTGAATAATCTTCATAGATACTTTGACCCATAACTCTAACTTCTGTCTCATTTTCTAAAATTTCATATTTTGTTGATGCTATTTTTGATTCTGCGTTTTCTGCAATTTCTAAAAACCATTTTGAAAGTTTATCTGCACCCGTAATTAGTCCAAGTTGATAGTAACCATTTCTATTTCTTACTTTTACTGATGCATAATGTGTATCTGATGTACAAATTTCTAATAAATTATGTCCTTTATCCGCAAAATTTTTGATAATTTTCTCTCTAACTCCATTTTCCATATTGTTTGCATCTGCCCAACCTAGAAAATATTTTTTGTTGTTAATCTTTAGACAAGTAACTCCTAATCCTCCTTTCGCAAGATCTTCAGTCCACACATCCATGTTGTTTGAGTTTGCATATCCTAACTCAATTGGAAAACTTTCTTTTGATATTAATGAATCCAAACAGGATTTTGTTGCTTTTAACATGTCTTCTCCATCTTCACTTGAAATTTCTTCACCCATTGCATTATGACAATCTATTGTCATAATTTTTGTAAAGTTTCTATTTTTCCCATATTGCTCAATTTCTTTTTTAATGTAGCTTGGTATGTCTTCCATTCCATGAGGGGATAATGATAACATTAGCAATGGATTGTTTCCAAAAAGCATTCCTGTAACTCTAGCTTTGTTTATTTGAACAATAACTGGTTCTGTACATGTCATTCCTTCTTCTTTGACTACACTTTTTTCTAAATTTTTCAAATAATTATTTACTTCATTTCTTGATGGCAAATTCAATGCGTGATCTGAAATACTATGCATTACCATTGCTGACGATGCTAAATTTTTGTAAATTAGGTATGGGATATTACTGCCTCCTACTGGATGATATGGTCCTGGATGTATTTCAGGTAGTACCATTCGGAATTCATTATTTCCGTCTTCAGATGAAAACTTGATTTGTGAAGTCCCTACTTTTGTCTCAGTTGCATGTTGCTCCATTAATTCTTCAGCATCTTCAAAATCATTTCCTTGTGATGCAAGATATGCTTGAATCGTTTTATGCGTACTTTCCATTGCAGGTCTTCCTGCCCTATCTGTCATTCTTGACCATACACTTGCAATAATTAAAAATGCAAATCCGTAAGCAATTCCAAGTGGTTCACTAAGAATTGAATACCAATATTCTTGTGGTACTAATGCCAAAAACATTGCTAGTGGTTGAATAAATGCAATTGCCCATGCTTTCTTCAAACTTAATCCTAATGTTGTTGTGTAAATTCCTACTCTAAAACTGGCAAACAAAATCATGCCAAATGTTATGAAAAATAATTCAATATTTTTTGACAATACGATGCTTGAAGCTATTCCCATTAGAATAGTAACGACCCAAAGCATACATCCAAACAGTGATGAATGTAATGACTTTGAATATTCTTTTTTCTTTGTAAATCTTGTATCTAATAATTGGATAATTGCTAATGCTCCTAATACCATTGGAATTCTATACCAAAATTCTTCTACATTGAGATTATTCAGATAACCAAAATATGTTGCAAATACAATTACTACTCCTATTCCCATTGATGCAGCTAATGAAAAATAATGTGAACCTGGATTAACTAGTGTAAGTGAAAACCTATTATGTATACTTGAAACGTCGTCTTGTTCCTTTTCCATTGTTTTTTCACGGAGCTAAAAATATGTCAATTACCCATGAAATTGCAATTAAGCTAATTGGAATTGATACAACTATTCTTGGATCTAATTTGAAACCTTTTGTTTCATCTTCGAAGAATCTCATAAGACCTCCACTTGATGCTGGAAGTGGAGCGGATTTATCTGCCATTATGATTCAGACAAACGAATTTTACCATAAAAACTTTCTTATTTTTCTTTAATTTTGTCCATTGTTTCTATTACTGAGTTAATGGATTTTAGAATAGTTTGTTGCTTCTCATGATCTGTCTCTCCTTCTAGCTCTTTTGACAGAGATTCTAATTTTTTTTCAAGCGTCTTTTTAAGTGAATTTCCTTCTGGTTTTTCTTCTTTAGGAATGTCTCTTTTTTCAGGCTCTCGTCCGCATTTGATACATAATGCCTGACCCTCTTTCATTACTCTCACTCCCTTGCAATATGGGCACGGTTCACTAAGTAATGTTGCTCCATTAAGAAGCATTTCTGCAGCTCGCTTTTGAAGATCTTTTGACATCGTTTTCAATTGTTTTTGGATTTAAAAAATCTGATTGTTTTCATTTTGTTTGTCAAACAAGGCTTAATAGTGCGTATCATTGAAATCAATTCGAACGTATGGCAGTAATTTGTAATACTTGTGGTCTACCTGAAGATTTGTGCGCATGTGGAGAACTTGCAAAAGATAGTACTAAAATCATAATTCGATTAGAAACTAGACGATTTAAGAAAAAAGGAACTATGATTGAGGGTCTTGATCCGAAATTAAATAATTTAGAAAATGTTGCTAAAGATCTTAAAAGTAAATATGCTTGTGGCGGAACTGCAAAAGAAGGTTATATTTTCCTACAAGGTGATCATAGAGATACTATTAAGGATACTTTAGTCAATTTAGGATTTGCAGAAGATACTATTGAACTTCATTAGAAAAATTGCAAAATCAAAATAAGATTCTTCAATTACTTGGTATTCCATTTACTGCAGTATTATCGATTCTCTTTGGATTGCTTCTAATTTCTTTTCCTATTGGAATTTACATTGTTTTTGAAAGTGATATTGGTGAATCTATTAACTATGATTATCCCATAACTCATTTAGATATTTTTCAAAATTCATCGTTCTACCAATCTAATGTTGATTTGAGTCTTGGTGATGTATTTGTGGTATTGTGGTTGTTTTATCTTTTTATTTTTGTAATTTCGATTCTTGGTCCAAAACAGAATTTTTTAAAATCAATCTCTACTTTGGTTTCATTTGGTAAATACAATGCTGAATTAAATTACATGTTTGGTGTAACAAAATGGTTATCTATTCTAGTTTTAGTTTCTGGCATAATTAATTTAGTTCAAGAATCTTTTGGAATTGTTACTGTTCCTCCTTTAGCTGAAAATGACTTAATCCAGTTTTTTTATGTCTCTCTTGCTCCTCTGTTTGAAGAATTTGTATTTAGAATTATTTTAGTTGGAATACCATTATTTGCACTATATTCAAGTCGTGCTTCTATCCGTTATTTCTTGAAATGCTTGTGGACTCCTGCATCATTAAATATTGTTGATTCTAAAAAAGCAATTCTTGTAATTGTTTTTGTAGGTGTTTTATTCGGATTTGCACATATTGCATTTGGAGATTCTTGGACTGAAGGTAAATTTGCTCAAGCCACTGCCGGTGGGATAATTTTAGGCTGGGTTTATCTTCGATATGGCTTTGTAGCTTCATTGTTAATTCACTGGGCTACAAATTATTTCATTTTTGCTTATGCTCATTTCATTTCTCAAATCAATTATGTTCCTTTAGAACTTGCTTTTTCTAATCCTTTGATGTTTACTTTGGAATCATTGTTTTTAATTTCTGGAATTTTAGCAATTTCTATTCTAATTTTTAATAAATTCTACTCTAAAAATAATTAATTTAGAATCTTTCTGATTTTTTCAACAAGATTTGGTTTTTCATTTTGCTCTAATAATAAATTCAAATCTTCTTGATCATCTACATCTAACATAATTCTTTTCACAAAAACCATTGCAACATTCAATGTGTGTTCTTTTGCTGTAATCATATGATTTCTATAACTATCGTTATCATAATGTGTTTTCATGATGTTGATTGGCATTCTTACCAAAGCATTTGTTCCATCAAACTTTCTTGAGGGTACAATAATTACAAAATTTGGATGCATTTGATATTTTAACATAAAGTCAATATCTTGAGTTTTGATAAATGGTATGTCTTGAGGAAAAACAATTGATGCATTAAAATTATTTTCTAATAGATATTTGTCTGCAAGTGATACTGCTTCATTAACGCTTTTTTCCTCATTATCAATAATTGTAACAGTATTGAATTTTTTACCTAATTCGATGGCTTTTTCTTCTTTTGTTATGAGTATTATTTTCTCAATTTTTGGTGATATAGATAATGTTTGTAAAATTTCTTCTAACATTACTTTGCATAATTCTTCAATCTTTTCTGATGGTAAATTTAAGCGTGTTTTTGCGTTTGAAAAAGTCTTTACTGGAATTATTGCTGCAATTTTCAAATTAAACGTGCACTTGTTTTAAGATGAAATTTGCTAATGCTTCTTCTGCTAATTTATTTTTCATAGTAATTTTTGTTTCATATGCTTTCATATCTAATCCTTGGATTTTTTTAACAAGTGCTTTATCTTTTGTATCTACTATAACATTTGCACAAACATCTGAGTACATTTTTGCTAATCCATAGGCATTTGATTCAATTCCTGCGGCTTGCATGTATTTGTCTGCTGGACCGCTAATTGATTTTTCTCCAATTAGTGGACTAACTGCTACAACTTTTTTCTTAATTTTTGATAATTCTTTTCTAATTCCTTTAAGTTGTAACATTGGACCAATTGATGTAAGTGGATTTCCTGGAGCTAAAATTACCATGTCTGCATCATGAATTGCGTTAATTGCTTCAGGATTTGGTCTTGCTTTATCTGCACCAATGTATTGAATTCCTTCTACTGGATCTAATCCTCTATGTTTTACCCAATACTCTTGTAAGTGTAATTCTCCTTTGTTTGTGGTAATTCTTGTTTCAACAGTGTTGTCAGTAACTGGAATGATGTTTGCTGTAACTGCAAATTTTTCACACATCCATTTTGTAATGTCGCTAAGATTTCTACCGTTCTTTAACATGTTAGTTCTAATCAAATGTGTTGCTGCATCTCTGTCTCCAACTCCAAACCATGTCTCTTCTCCGAATACTTCCATCTGGCGTAAAAAGTTGAATGTGTCTTTTTTGATTCCCCAACCTTTTTCTTGATCTAAAAGATCTGCTAATCCGTAAATTATTGTGTCAATATCTGGACATACATACAATCCGTATAACCAATAATTGTCTCCAACATTACTAATCACATTGACTTTTTTTTCTTGAGCAACTAATCCTCTAACTAATTTGACGGAACCTGTTCCTCCTGCTAAAACTGTAATCATTTCATATACCTCTAAAACGATTTATCTATAGTGTCACTACATATTACTTTTTAGAAGATCCCGTGATCGCTAAATTAGAACCAATTCCAAAACTGTAGGATAAGTTTATTATGGTATTGCCGTGATTTTTTTTGTGGCCAAAGCAGTACTTTTGACAGTTTTACTTGCAGGACTTATTGTTATTGGCTCAAGTGGACCTGCATGGGGTGCACAACTGGATTCTAGAATTAATCCAAACAATGATTCATCTCCATTCAAAATGAGCTATCTCAAAACAGTCTTTATTGAATATCCAAACGGGGGTGTTTTGTTTGATAATTTATCAGGTGCTGAATGGAGAACTTTTGGAGAAGCTGATGCAACAAACCCTGGTGTTCAAAAATTAATGATGGAACTTAATGACGGAATTCAACAAGATGGAAGTCAGGCAAAAGTTACTGACTTGAATGTATTATATGAATTTCAATTAAAAGGTAGAAATTTACAAACTTCTATTGATTACCGTGTAATCTTAGAGGGAACTCTTTCAAATTATGTTATTACTGAAGACTCTCAAAAGAAATTGGTTGATTTGGGATGGAGAGGATTATCCACTACATCTTCAATTGTAATTGATGGTATTGAAATCAATATTCCTCTTGACGTTTTGAAAACTGAAGAGCCACTACTTTACAACACATTTGTGAATACAGAAGCTGAAAATGTTTTGAATAGAGAATTAATCAATGCAGATTTCATTTTAGAACAACCATTAACTAACTGGCACTTTTTGTTTGATCCTACTGGAATCAATGCAGATGCAAGTACTTTTGGTTTAGATGATGAAATTGCAGGATTTGTTATTTCAAGTTGGACAATGGGTGAAAGTAGTATTAGAGAAGGACGACAAGTTGAACGTGTATATGAAGCAGAAGTAATGTCTGATGAAACTTATACTGTAAGAAGTGTACAATCTACTGATACTGGAAACTTGTTTATTATTGGATTTGGTGCTTTAGATATTTTAGATGGAATTGAAATCGCTGGTGTAACTCCAACACCTCCAGAAGATTATATGACTACATCAACTGGTGATTTCCCTGTAATGATTATCTATGGAATGGCTGGCTTAGCAGCTGTTGCTGGTATAGGATTTTTCTTTATCAGTAGTCGTTCAATGAAGAAACAAGCAGTTGGACAACAAGGAATTGATCCAAGTAACCTTGTAGGATATCAAACCAGTGCATCTTCAGGTGGTTATCAAACCAATAGAGGTGAAGCACAATTGAAATCTGATGCAGATTATAATCAAACTAGAAGTGTATATGAAGCATCTTCACAAGAACAAACCCCTCCACCACAACAACAAACCCCTCCACCAACAGCTTCTGCAGCTGAAGAAGCAGCATGTGGATGTGCAGCCTCTGCAGAAATGGGTTCTGAATGTGATTGTGAAATGCAAGGTTCATGTCTTTGTGATGGTACTTGTGCATGCAATGCATCTATTTGTCAAGAACACACTTCAACAATGCGATAATTTTTCAATTTTAAAATTTAATGTGTGCTGGGAGTAACCCTCCTTCTGTTTTCACGATATTTCGCTTTGCAGCCTACCTGAACCTGGTACAGGCACTTAAGGTTCTGTTTGGCTTTGCTCCATGTGGGTCGTCTTTTTCATTCCTT
>REGF01000006.1:0-2315 GCA_003702465.1 Candidatus Nitrosomarinus sp.
CCAACTTTAAACATCATATTGAATTTTTTTGTTGAACTAAAATCACCTTTACATTTTGGACATTGTATTTTATTTTCTTTAATTGCATTATCAAATTCAATTAAATCTGCACTTTCAGGAATCTCAATATTTGCAATTTCAGCGATTGTTCTATCTGCTCTAAATGTTGAATTACATTTTGTACATTTTATTATTGGATCTGCAAAATTTCCTAGATGACCTGATGCTTCAAAAACTGATTTAGACATAATTTGAGAACCATCAATTTCCATCATTCCATCTCTACGGATTAATTCTCTTCTCCATAATTCAAGAAATTTATTTTTTAAACTAACTCCAGATGGTCCATATTCCCAAAATCCTGCATTTGCATCTGAATAAACTTCACAACTTGGAAAATAAAATCCTCGTTCAAGTGCTAATTTCATTACTTCTTCATAATTCATTATTCATTTACCTCTACAATTGTATACATTTCTATGCATATCCCTTTGCTATTTTGACATTTTCAAAATCATCTCTGTCATCATCAATAGGTGTTTCTAAAATTATTGGAATTTTTTTCTTGTTTGCAAATTTAACAACTGATTTAATTCCTTCCTCTCCTATTCCACCTAATCCTAAATGATAGTGTCTATCAAGATTACATCCTAATTCTCCTCTTGCATCATTCAAATGAAGAATTTTCAAATTTTTTATTCCAACATGTTTATCAAATTCTTTAAAAGTTTCTTTTACTTTTTCTTCTGTACGTAAATCATAACCTGCAACAAATGCATGACATGTGTCAAGACAAACACCAAATTTCTTTTCTGGTTTTAATTGTTTAAAAATTTCACCAAGTTGTTCAAAATCTGAACCAACAGAATTTTTCTGTCCTGCAGTATTTTCTAGTAAAATCATTACGTCATTTTTTGTTTGACCAGCTTTTGTTAAAGCTTCTACTAATTTTTTTATTCCTGCTTCTTCACCAGTTCCTAAATGACTACCAAGATGTGTAACTAAATATGGTATTCCTAATTGTGCACATCTCTCAACTTCATTAATCAATGTTTTAACCGATTTTTCAAAGCCATCATTTTTTGGAGTAGCTAAATTTGGTAAATATGGCATATGTGCACATGTTGCTAATCTATCGATTTTACTTTCTTTTAGTTTTGATTTGAATAAGTCAATATCCTCTTTTGTTAGATCTTTTGCATGCCATCCTCTTGGATTTCTTGTGAATATCTGAAATGCTGAACATTCTCTTTCAACTGCATTATCAATCGATTTATCTATTGAACCTGATATTGAGACATGGCAACCTACTTGCATACTTAAGGAATTTCTTAAAACATAATTTAAACCAGCGTTAAAAAATTAAGAACCAGATTTTTATGTAAATTATTCAATTAACTATTATGCTAGTACTTGGGCAAGATGAAAAAGCAAAATATCCATTTTTGGCTGATGCTGGTGAATATTTGAAGGATAAGGGCTTTTCTTTATCTCAATTTGGAAGTGATCCTGTTTTAAAATTATCAGTTGAAAAAGCACTACATAGAATCAAAGTTGCAGCAGCTGGTGAGGTGTATAAATCAGATTTAATTGATGGTCAAGCATCAAAAGATTATGTTCTTGAAAGAGAAGTGTTTTCTTTTCTTTTAGCTATAGTTTTGATCAAATTAACTGGGATGTCTACTCTTGTCAAAAGATTTGCTTTAGCTGAAGCTAGAAGAGCAGAAAATTATTTAGAAAAAGATTTAGGAAATGCATCTAATAAATCAAAGATTGACTTAGCAACTAGAATAATTTATGATTTATTTAATATTGAAATAATTAAAGAAAATGATTTTTTTGTTATGCCTGTATCTGATTACTTAAAACACTCTGTAACTTTTCATGAACGTGAATGGAAATTAATCAATAGACATGTTGAAAATGGTAAAGTATTCCTTACCCCCGATAAAACAGTCAGACTAATTCGAAAAGAATTAGGTAATTACATTAGTTCTAAAATTACAAATGCACCAAAGCCATCTATGATTCCTGGACTTGAAGACATTGTTGATGAATTAATTACGATTTCTAAAAAACTCACACCAACTTACACCATTACTACTGGTGAATATCCACCGTGCATCAAACATGCAATTGATGTACTTGAAAAAGGTGAAAATCTTCCACATTCTGGAAGATTTATGCTTGCAACTTTTCTTTTATCGCGAGGTCAAACAGTTCAACAAATTGCCCCTCTATTCAAAAATGCTCCTGATTATAATCCTCGAGTAACACTTTACCAACTTAATCATCTTGCTGGAACTTCAGGCAGT
>REGF01000006.1:2415-26923 GCA_003702465.1 Candidatus Nitrosomarinus sp.
ATGAATGAAAAAGATTGGCAAGAAGCTGATTTAATTTTTGATATTGATGCTAAAGATCTTAATCTATCATGCAGATCTAATCATACAATTTCTATTTGTAATCAATGCAATGAGATTACAAAAAATAATAATCAGTGTACAAAATGTAATTCAAGTAAATTAGAAAAAAAGTCTCTACCTTGTAAAACTTGTATTGATGCATCAAAAGTTGAAGTTCAAAAATTAATTGATATTTTAATAAATGATTTAGGAATTGAAAAAGAAAATATTCAAACCTATTTTTCTGGAAATGAAGGATTTCATGTTTATGTTTTTAATTCACAATTCCAAAAACTAGGTTCAAAAGAAAGATCCGAACTTGTAGATTATATCATGTTTCGGGGAGCTATTCCTGAAACATTTGGAATGAAAAAATTTAAACCGAATCGTTCATCATTTCCAGATTTCAATCAAAAGGGATGGAATGGAAGATTTTCTAAACAAGTTTTTGGTTCTAAATCAAAACGCTCAAAAATTATTTCAGAATTACTAGAAAATGGCTATTCATTATTTCAAAAAACACTTGAAAATATTTCAGAACAGATCGGTGTTAAAATTGATCCTAATGTAACAATGGATATCCATAGAATTTTTAGATTACCTGGTTCAATTAATAGCAAAAGTGGTTTAACTAAACTTCTTTGTGACGATATCATAAAATTTGATCCATACAATGATGCATGTTTTCTTAATGATGAACCCATTCAAGTCTTAGCAAATTGTCCCGTAGAATTTAAATTAAAAAATAAAAAATTTGGTCCATTTTTGAATGAAAAAGTTACAATCCCCACTTATGCTGCAGCCTATTTAATTTGTAAAAAATTAGCAACAATTGCTTAATTTTGCTGGTAAGGCTTTAATTTAGTGAATCACGACTCAATGTGATTTTGTATAGCGCCACTTCTGATAAACAGACACCTCCACCTGATACTGGTAAATTCATCAGGCTAGGCATAATTGCAATTATAGGCATTGTAATTTTTGCAATGGTTGGAAATCAAGCAGTAGTATTATCAATGAATTTTACTGAATTTGGAGAACAATTCACCAAGCCATTATACTATACCATTCTTTCGGCTTTAATTTTATCAGCAATTTCACTAATTCGTGTAAATATTGGAAGTAGATCCTCCATTTTCTGGTATGGTATCAATACTGCAATTGGATTTATTGCTAGAGGCCCACAACCATCAGTTTCAACAGATGTTCAAAGTTTCAGAGATTACAAATTAACCTCCCCTCAATTCATTCTTTGGCAAATAACTAAGATTCTGTTATTTGGAGCATTTTTTGCAAATATCATGTTTGGATTTGCAGCAATGTCATTTATCGATGGAAATACTTTGGGTGTTGAAAATTTACCAAACTTATTCTCTTTACCATTTGTAACTCCTGATACAAATCCAAACTATGCATCTGAACAAGTTGTTCCAATGATTCCTGCATTAGTTATATTGATTCCACCAATTCTTGCTGCAATCGGTTTACGTTTAGTCCTCTATGTTGGTATTCATAGAATTATTGATGTTGTTACAAGTTATTTGAAAGATTCCAAAGAAGGCAAACCACGTTATCTAAATTACGTCTCTACTGTTGAAGGAATTTTTGGAATTGCAATTTTATGGGTTGGACTAAATCTTTTCTTTACTGATCAAATTGATTATAATACAAGATATGTTATAGGTGGAACTCTTGCAATTGGTGCAGCTTTAATTGCATTTTCATTAATTGATAGAATTAGGGCACGTGTCTTAACTCATATGTTTAAGCGTGATGTAATTATTAGATTTGCCACTATTCTTCTAATTGGGTTAATTGTTGGTGGTACTGTCGCAGTAAACAATAGTATTGCTGATGCCAAGAAAATTGAATTTTTAGGACCATATACTGCTCAACAAATTGGTGTTAATAGACATCTAGGAGAATTAAATAATGTCCAAGAAAATATTCATGATGTTCAATTAACATCAGTTTCTTCAAATAATATCAAAAATTATGTTAAACAAAATAGTGATGTACTAGATGTAATTCGAGTTTGGGATTGGGAAGCTGCCTTTGCTAAATTAAAACCTGAAATTGGATTAATCCCATACGTTGATTTTGAAGATAATGATATTCTCAGATTTAACAATACTTTGTATTGGACTGCCTCAATGAAACCTATTTTGCCAACTTCAGTAAGTCTTGATAATAGATGGTACAATGAACATCTTGTATATACTCACGTTCCAGAAGGATTTTTGACTTTAGAAGCAACTGATGGTCAAATTGTTGATAGTAGTGACTTTTTCAAACAGAGAGAAATTTACTATGGTGAAGGTGGTTTATTTGAACAAACATGGTCTGGTTATCCAACTGGAAGAGGTGACACAAGTGCAGAATTAGGAGGTGTATCTTATTCAGGAATTGGAGGTTTGGATGTTCCACCACCATTAAGTTGGATTTTTGAACCAAACTTTTTGCTTTCGTTCCCAGGTGAATCTGTACACATTATGAGATACAAAGATGTTAATGATAGAATGCAAACATTGTATCCTTATTTCTTATATGATCTATTTGGAAAAGAATTGGATTCATTACCTGTAACTGATGGTGAAAATTCTTACTGGTTAATCCCATTAATAATTGGATTTGATACACGTGATGTTCCATGGTCTGTTGGTAATCCGTATTTACGATTAGTAGGTTATGCGCTTGTTGATTCGTATAATGGTGATATTCAATTATTGAAAACTGGTGATGATTTCTTTACAGACATGTTTGCTGAACAATATTCAGAACAATTCAAACCAATGCCAGCTTGGTTAGAAGAACAAATTAGATATCCAGTTGAATTATTTAATTGGAAAACTGAAATGTATAATATTTACCACGTAACAAATGTTGAAACATTTATTCAAGCAAATGAATTTTATGAAATTCCTAGAGGACTTGACACATATTATGTTGAGGCAAAACCACCTGGATTTGAACAAACATCATTTTTGGGATTGCTTTCATTGGAATTGAAAGGCTCACAAGGAAGAAACCTTGCAGGTTACATGGTTGTAGAAAATGATCTTGCTAATTTAGGTCAATTACAATTTTATGAAATTCCATTAGATTCTGAAACCAAATTAATTGGACCTACTGCAGTAAGAGAAGCTCTTGACAGAGATCCTGAATTTGCTCAATTGAAAACATTATTGAGAAATCCAAGAATTGGTGATAATATTTTGTATCGTGTAGGTGATCATGACGTATACTTTATTCCTGTTTATACAGCAGGAGCAGGTGGTGTTGTAGCACAATTAGGTACAATTGCTGCAGTTGGTGCAGCATTTAATGGGGAATATTTCGTTGGATTAGGTGATACACAAGAAGAAGCATTCGAGCAATACTTGAAAAAGGTATCTGGTGTAGCATCTACAACAACAACAGCTGATGACGATTATGTTGAATTATTAAAATCAGATAGAATTGATATAATAAAATCTGTATTTGAAAATAATGAAATTGCAATTGCTGAACCAACATCAATTCAAATTCCATTATCCTTCAATGAGGGTGAATTATTCTTCTTTACTGAAGATGATCGTGCAGATACAGAGGAATTCTTAACTGAATTCATAGATGACTTTGTAAAACCACGTAGTGATAGAGTATTCATGTGGGAAGAAGAGACAATTCTCAATATTGGTACTGTATATGTAAAAGATGGATTACCTGAAATACATTATGTATCAATTGAGGTTGGTAACTAATTGCTTCTTGTTGTTGATAACGGTTCTATCTACACAAAACAATTAACTGATTTTTTAAATCAAAAAAAAATTATTTTTGAAAAATTTTCCCCTGAAAATTTAAATTTAGATTCATTAAACAAATACGAATCAATTATTTTATCTGGAAGAAGAAAAAATAATAAAAAAGTCAATCAAGTAAACTCAAAAATAATTAATTTTTCAATAAATCATAATAAAAAATTACTTGGTATATGTTACGGTGCAGAAATTTTAGCTCTTACACTTGGAGGTACTATTAAAAAAACAATATCAATTCAAAAGGGTGATGAAATTATTGAAATTTTACAAAATGATTTAATCTCAAAAAAATCAATTAATGTTTTTGAAAGTCATGCATTTGAAATTTCTAAATTACCTAATATGCTCGTTGTAACTGGCAAATCCAAGAATTGTAAATATGAAATTATTCAACATAAGGAAAAACCAATCTTTGGAACTCAATTTCATCCTGAAATGAGTATTGATGGAAATAATTTAATTGAAAATTTTTGTTCACTTTGATTGATATTAATAACTCTCAAAATTTCTTGTAATTATGGATGAAGATGCTGCTCATCAATTACTCTTACCTTTAGTTGAAGACGAAAATATTTGTCTTCCATTACCAATCAATGTTGTATCTAGATATTGGAATATTGAATTACCTATGGCAGAAGCCATAGATTCTGCAAAGAAATATTCTGATTTTAATGGAAGTATAATGATTGAAGGAATTGAACTTGCCGAAAGACATGGTTTATCCTGTAAAATTGTTCATTCATCATTAAATGAATTAAAAAAAATTATTGATTCAGGAATACCACCAATTGTAATTCTTCCAGGAATTCCTGAAATTACACAACATGCTTCAGTAATTACTGGCTATGATGAGGATGAAAAAACAATTTTACACTATATTCAAAAAGGTAATCAAGAAGGAGAACAACAAGAAGGTGCAATTCCTCAAGAAATTTTTGATAGAGAGTGGTCTGAAGAAGGAAAACTAATGATAATTATCTCTCCACCAGATATTTTATCAAAAATTTCATTAGAAAATGATTCTCAAAACAAGTCTAATCGTTTATGCTTTGAGTCTGAAAAACAAAATATCTTACAAAATTATACTGAAGCACTTTCATCACTAAAAGAATCTATAGAACTTGATTCAAACAATTCGACTGCTTTACATTTGTATGCAACAATGTTAAATCAACAAAACTCACCAGAATGTATTTCATTTTATGAGCAAAGTTTCAAAATCAATGCCAGATCATATTTAACATTTAATGGATTAGGAAATTTTTATTTAAAAACAAATGAATTTGAAAAAGCAGAGAAATTTTACACTAAAGCAATTGAAATTAATCCAAAAAGATCTGCCAAAATTTACAAAAATCGTGCATATCTACGTGAAAAATTAAATAAAAATTCTGATGCAAAAGATGACCTCAAGTCATATTTGAAATATTTTCCAAAAGCACCTGACAGAGGAATAATAGAACAAGCAATTAGAGAAATCTAATGCGGAATACGGGATTTGAACCCGTGACCTTCAGCTTGGGAAGCTGACGTCATACCAGACTAAACTAATTCCGCTCATTGAATAATTTTCAAATATGATTAAATATCTTGATTGAAATAGTACTACATGGATGCAAAATGTCCTGAATGTGAAAGAGTTGCAATTTTGGATGATGATGTTACTAACGTAAAATGTCCTCATTGTAATTTTGAAGCAGATTATGATACCTATCTTGAGATAATGAAAGATCATGCTATGAATATGGCATCAGATTATATTCCAGATCGACCTGGAATGTGATTACCAATAATTGCCTTTATCTGAACAATCTAAATGGGCTCCACAATTTGGACAAAACATATGACATGCTTGCATGTCCACCATTTTGTTTTCACATCTTGGACATGTGATCTCTTCACCCATGACTATCTATAGAAATATTGATTTAAAAATAATGTCCAAAGGTTAATTAGTACTTCAAAGTTTTTTTCGAATACTTGGCAAACTTCAAGCTTACAATATCCGATATTAAAGGAAAGTCTCTATCTAAGGAACTTAAAGATAGTGATGCAAATCCATTGTTAGGATTACAATTAGGAAATGAAACAGATGCTGCAGTTGTTGGTCTTAGTGGAAAATTAAAACTAACTGGTGGTAGTGATAAATCTGGAGTTCCAATGAGAGATGATGTTCATGGTTCAGCAAGAAAACGTGTTTTACTTTCAAAAGGTGTTGGATTACAAGATGCAGAGCATGGTGATCGAGTAAGAAAATTAATTCGTGGAAATACAATCTCTGAAGAAATTTATCAAATAAATTGTAGATTTGATGGTGAATTACCAGTTGAAGCACCTGCTGAAGAAGCAGCTGAAGAAACTGAAGATAAGAAAGAATAACTTAACATATACCGATTCTATATTTTGACTCATGCATTGGCGAGAAACTCTTCCTGATTGGTACATTGAAAAATATGGTTATCAACCATGTGTCAATATAGGAACTTCTGGTCATGTAGATCATGGAAAAACTAGTCTTATTCAAGCATTAACAGGTTCATGGACTAGTGTACACAGTCAAGAATTAAAACGTGGAATCACAATACGTGTTGGTTATTCTGATGCTGCATTTTACAAATGTAAAAAATGTGAAGAACCATTAGGATACTCAACAACTCCAAAATGTAATAATTGTGGAGATGAAAGTGAATTATCTAGAGTTGTAAGTTTTGTAGATAGTCCTGGACACGAAAGTTTGATGGCAAATATGCTTTCAGGTTCTGCATTAATGGATGGTGCATTATTATTAGTTGCAGCAAATGAACAAGTTCCTAAACCACAAACAAAAGAACATCTTTTAGCTCTTCAAACTCTTGGAATTAAACAAATAGTTGTACTTCAAAATAAAGTAGATTTACTTTCTAGAGATGAAGTATTAGCAAATTATAAGGATATTACAAAATTTGTTAAGGGTACTAATGCAGCAAAATCCCCAGTTATTCCAATTTCAGCTCAATCTGGTTTGAATCTTGATGCATTAATCGGTTTAATTGAATCCACTATTCAAACACCTGAAAGAGATGAAAAAGCAGATCCAGTAATGCATGTTTTACGTTCTTTTGATGTAAACAAACCTGGAATTAAATTAAAAGATATCAAAGGAGGTGTAATTGGTGGAAGTTTGACTCAAGGAATTTTTAATGTTGGTGATGAGATTGAAATTAAACCTGGTTTAATTAATGAAAAAAAGAAATCTTATGAACCAATTCTTACAGAAATTACATCATTAGGAACAGCTGCAGGAATTGTTGAATCAGTTAAACCTGGAGGCTTAGTTGCAATTGGTACAAAATTAGATCCATCTATGACTCGAAGTGATTCATTTATTGGTTCAGTAATTGGTAAACCTGGAACACTTCCAGAAAATTCTACAAAACTAAAACTAAGTGTGAATTTGTTTGATTCAGCTGTAGGAACTACTGAAGATATTAAAGTAAATCCTATTCAAAATGGTGAATTACTTAGATTAAACATAGGAACTGCCCCAATTTTAGGTCAAGTCACAAAAGTCAAATCATCTAATATAGAAATTGAACTTAGACGTCCTGCTTGCATATTTGAAGATGGTCATGTCGCGATAAGTAGAAGAATTGCAGAAAGATGGAGATTGATTGGTGCAGGTATAGTTGGTTGAAGTAATCTGTGATACAAACTTTTTAATTCATTTAGCAACTAGAAGAATCAAAAATATTGATAATTTAGATACAGAAATAGGCTCAATTTATTTTACTGTTCCAGAAGTTGTTAAAAATGAATTAATTAGATTACAACAAATTCCAGAAAAAAATCAAGAAATTACTGTAACATTAAATTTCATAAAAAAATTAAAAGTAATTCCAATTAATGGAGTTTATGCAGATCAAGAATTAATTAATTATGTAAAAAATAATCGTAGTATAATTGGCACAATGGATAAAGATCTTAAAAATAAAATAAAAAAACTTGATAGTTCTATTTTATCAATTCATAATGATAAGATAGTTCTTGAAAGTTAGAAAACTTTATTTTTCAAATAATTTATTGAATTTTATGTCTGAATTTGCAATAATTTGTTCTGATTTTGATGATGGTGCTGAGATTCCAAATCAATTTGGTTATAAATTTGAAAATAAAGAACCAAAATTAGATTTTAAAAATATTCCAGATGGGACTAAAAGTATTGGATTGATAATGGATGATCCTGATGCAGTAGCAGCAGTAGGAAAAGTTTGGGTCCATTGGTTACAATATTTTGATTATCCATCAAAGAATTCAATTGTTGAAGGAAAAACAGATTTTGATGAGATTGGATATGGAGGACCTGCACCACCTAATGGTAGACATACATACATTTTCAAAGGATATGCTCTTGATACTGTCTTAGATTTGAAAGAAGGTTATTCTAAAAAAGAACTAGAAGATTTGATGAAAGATCATATTATTGAAGAAGCAAAATTTACAGGAACTTTTGCACCTTAACTTTATTTTTTAGGAATATCTTTCTGCTAATCTATATCTCATGTATTTATCATCAGGTGAAAATTTAGCTGGATGTACAGATTTTGTCTCTTCACCACATTTTGGACACTTATTTTTTAAAGTATAGTGACTACACTTTGAGCATTTTCTTAGTTGAAATCTCATTTTAATTTTCTCTTGTTTTTTTGGAATCTTCTCTTGTAAATTTGAATGAACCTTTTTTCTTTTCTATGTTAGTTTGAATTTCTTGAATTATAGGTTTTAGTGATTTTTCAGCTGATTTGAAATCTTCAGAAGTTATTGATATTCGGTATTTTGGTGCACCCAAATATGTAATATCTAATGTTGAGTCTTTTTTGATTACATCCAACAATGTTTTTTTAATTATTTCAACTCCATCTGATTTATTATTGGTAATTTCCATAATTCCTCTAATTTCTACTGATGGTAATTTTATTTTTGAACAAATTTCTTCAATTGCAGTTGAAGTCTTTTTTGTAAATTTTAATTCTTTAACTGCAACAATTCCATTTCTTGCAATTTCCATAAATGCATCATAGACTGAATCAAATTTTGTGTATATTTTATCTTCAATTTTTTCAATTTCTTCATCAGATAGTTTTGCTTTATCTTTTACATTTTGTAATAATGTTTTTCCTTTTTCAAATTTTTTAACTTCTTTTAACTTCTGTTTTTTTTGGTCTTTAGATACTTGTTTTAATGATAAATCTATGTCTCCTGCTTTCACTTTTTTTACTAGTAAAACTTTCTTTTCTCCATCTTTTACAAATCGATTAACTGATCTAATCCAACCTGGTGCAATCTCAGAAATATGTAAAAATCCTTGAATATCCTCATATTCGTCTAACGTGACATATGCACCATGATCCATCACTTTAGTAACTGTGGCTAAGATGATTTCACCCTGTTCAGGCATTTCTTGAATTTCAGTCGACAATTCTTCTAAAAATCTCCAATCTGTAAATTAATGTTGCTCGTTAGAAGTCTATTCCTTCTTTTGCTTTTATGCCCTTTTGAAATGGATGCTTAATTTCTCTCATTTCTGTTACTAAATCTGCTGCTTCAATTACTTCTTCTTTTGCATAATTACCTGTTAATACTAGATCCACATTTTCTGGTTTTGATTTAATTAATTCCAAAACGTCTTCAAGAGAAATTAAATTAAGATTAACTGCATAATTTATTTCATCTAAAATTATAATATCATACTTTCCTGATTGGATCTTTTCATTACTGATTTTAATTGCCTCTTTTGCAACTTTTTGATGATCCTCTTTTGGACTTTTGTCATCTATTATACCAACAAATCCTTTACCTATAGCAACCATTTCAAATTCAGGTTCCAATAGTTTTGATGATTCCATTTCACCGTAATGCCAGGAACCTTTGATAAATTGAATCATACATATTTTCTTTTTATATCCAGTAGCTCTTAATGCAATTCCTAATGCAGCAGTTGTTTTTCCTTTACCTTTTCCAGTATAAACAATTGTTAATCCATTTTTACTCATAATTATTAGTAAATTATTATCAGTAAAAACATTCGTTATTTTTACAAGGTATCAATTTAAATAAAAAAAAAATTCTACACATACATTGAAAATACCAAGAATTGTTTTAGCAGGAGCAACTAGTGGAGTTGGAAAAACATCGATCACATGTTCAATAATTTATGCATTACAGAAAAGAGGTTTTTCAGTTCAACCATTTAAGGTAGGTCCTGACTACATCGATCCAAGTTATCTGTCAACTATTTCAAAAAATGAAACGTATAATCTTGATGTATGGTTAATGGGTAAAAAACAAGTTTTAGAAAGTTTTGTAACTCATTCAAATTCAGATATTTCTGTTATTGAAGGCGTTATGGGATATTATGATGGATTTGAAGGTAATTCCAATCATGCTAGTACTCATCATGTAGCATCCATAACTAAATCCCCTGTAATTTTAGTTTTAGATGCAAGTAAAACTGCTCGTTCTATTGGTGCAACAGCTTTAGGATTTCAAAAATTTCATAAAAATTCCAGAATTGTTGGAATCATTTTGAATAAAATTGGAAGTAAAAAACATGAAATTCTTTGTAGAGATGCATTAGAAAAAACAAAATTACCTATAATTGGTGTAATTCCAAAAAACCCAATTTTAAATTTAGAGTCTAGACATCTTGGATTAATTTCTACATATGATAATAAGATTTTAAAAAATAAATTAGAAAAGATTACAAAAATTATCTCAGAATCATTAGATATAGATGAAATTTTAAAAATTATTAAAAACCCAATTTCTATTCCTAAAAATAAAATTAAAACCAATAAAAAATCTCAAGTTAAAATCGCAGTTGCTTTAGATAATTCTTTTAATTTCTACTATGATGATAATTTGAATGCATTAAGACGTAATGGTGCATCACTAACATTTTTTAGTCCAATTAAAAATAAAAAAATTCCAAAATGTGATGGGTTGTATATTGGTGGAGGATTTCCTGAAATATTAGGAAATGATTTATCAAAAAATCAAATTATGAAAAAATCAATAAAAAAATTATCTGAAAATAATTTTCCTATTTATGCAGAATGTGGTGGATTGATGTATCTTACCAAATCTATAACAAATAATAAGAAAAAATACAAAATGGTTGGTTTGATAGATGCTGAAACTATTATGACAAAAAAAATGAGGCTAAATTATACCAAAGGAAAATTATCTAGTAGAAATATTCTCTCAAACACTTTACATAAATTTAGAGGTCATGAATTTCATTATTCTCAATTAGAATCAGTTGCATCTGATTCAAAATTTGCTTTTGATTTAGAAATTGGAGAAGGAATTGAAAATCATAAAGATGGAATTATTCAAAATAACACTCTTGCTTCATATGGTCATCTTTATTTTGATAGTTCTAATTATGCACAAATTTTTGTGAATAATTGTATGAGTAACTCCCGAAAGTAGTTGTAAATTGAGATAAAAGTGGAAACCTCCTTTCCGGCAAAAGCAAGGAGGGCTCTATGATTCCTATTTGTTTGTGTATACAACAAAACGCTATTCATTCTATTAAAATATCATCAAAATTTGATCCTAGTGATAATTTGATTTAGATAATAAAAAAACTAATTCTTTTTACATTGTTTTTAGAAATTTTCCAGAATCACTTCTAATTTGTTTTTTCTTATCTTCAGACATATTTCTAATAGTTGAAAACACTGTCCAAAGTCTTGGATTTTTTTCTAATTTCTTTTGATTTTTTAAAAAAAAGTTCCAATAAAGATAATTGAATGGACATGCATTTTTACCATTTTTTACTTTAACATCATATTCACAATTTTTACAATAATCTGACATTTTATTGATATAATTTCCACTTGCTGCATATGGTTTGGAACCAAGAATTCCTCCATCTGCATAAAGAATCATTCCATGTGTATTGGGTAATTCTACCCATTCAAATGCATCAGCATACACAGAAAGATACCAATCACAAATTTGTTTAGGCTCAATTCCTGCAATTAATGCAAAGTTTCCAGTAATCATTAATCTTTGAATATGATGTGCATATGCTTCTTCTTTTGTTTGGTTAATACAATTCTTCATACAATTCATTTTTGTTTCTCCATTCCAATAAAAATTTGGAATTTTATTTTTTGCATTAAAAAAATTTGTTTGATTGTACTTTGGCATGTAATGCCAATAAATCCCTCTGACATATTCCCTCCATCCTAAAATTTGTCTTACAAATCCTTCTATTGATTCAATTGGTAAATCTTTTTTTTGTAATACTTTTTGAATTACATCATGCGGATTTAATAATCCTATATTTAGATAAATTGATAACACTGAATGATAAAGAAATTTTTCTTTTTCTTTCATTGCATCTTCATATGGACCAAAAAATTCTAATCTATTTTTAATAAAATCATCTAAACTTTCTAATGCATCCTTCTTTGTTGTAGCAAACCAAAATGGTTCTAAATCTCCAAAATGTTTTGTAAATTCTTTTTTTAATTGTGTAATTACACGTTGTGTGATTTTATCTGGTTTGCAAATTAATGGTAAGGGAATTTTTGGATGATTTTTTGGTAATCTTTTTCTATTTTTAATATCATAATTCCATTTTCCGCCAATTGGTTTTTCTTTTTCATCAATGAGAATCTTGTATTTTTTTCTCATTTTTTGATAAAAATTTTCCATTTTTAGATCTTTTCTAGAATTTGCCCATTCTGCAAATTCATCTATTTTACAAAAAAATCTTGTATCTTCTAAAATTGTTACAGGAATATCTAGTAATTTTTCCCACTTTTCAACCTCTTTTAATACACGATATTCACTAGGATGCGTAATTTTGATGGTTTTTGGATTAAATTTCTTGCATTGATGCTCTAATTCCTTTGTAAAATTTTCCTTTGATTTATCAAATTCAACATACGTTACATCAAATTCATTTTTTTTAAGTTCGTCAGCAAAATGCCGCATTGCACTAAGTATCAAAACAAGTTTTTTCTTATGGTGATTTGCATATTCGATCTCATTTGAAACTTCCATCATCAAAATTTTATCATCGTTTTTTTGGATTTTCTCTAATGAAGAAATTTCAAAAGATAATTGGTCTCCTAAAATTACTATTAAATTACGAACCACATTAACTCAATTTTAAATAAATTTCTTAATTAATTACCCTTCTTTTTAATCATAAATTTTTTAACATTAATTTGATGACTCTGCTCTAATTAATTTAAAAATTGCATTAATTATTGCTGAAGCTGAAGAACTACCCCCTTTTCTTCCTAAATTAGTTATGAATGGTGTTCCTTCTAATTTTGACAATTCCTCTTTTGATTCTGGTGCACAGATAAATCCAACTGGAATTCCAATTATTAATGCCGGTTTTACAATTCCTTCTTTTACCATTTCAATAACTTCCATTAAAGCAGTTGGTGCATTTCCTATAGCAACTATTCCACCATCGATATCATCTTTTGCTACTCTCATTGAAACTTGAGAACGTGTTTTTCCTTCATCTTTAGCTTGTTGCATTATTTCTGGTTTTGATATATTACAAATTATTTCATTGCCAAAATCCTTTGGATTTTGTTTATTTAGACCACCTATTACTCCATTTACATCTACTACAATACTACATCCATTTTTCAAAGCATTCATTCCACTTTCTATCGCATCTTTTTGAAAAATGAGCCTATTTTTATCAGCAAAGTCAAAATCAGCAGTAGAATGAATAATTCTTCTTACAATAGGCCATTCTTTTTCATTATAATTGTGTGAACCAATTTCGTCTTCAATCATTTTCATACTGGCATCTTCAATTGATTGACCTTTCTTAGTTTGCATCTTCCACTTCCTTTGCTCTTTCTAATATTAAATCTACCATTTTTTGATCTGTTCCAATATGTTGTGTAATGTAGCTTTTTTGAATACTAGAATTTTCTAATGCAGGAATCAAATCATTATTGATATCAGTTTTAACGTGTGCTCCCTCATGAAGGAAATAAAAAACATTTACTAGCACATTTGGATTATTTTTTTCACAACTTTTAATTCCTTCAAAAATATCTGGCTGTTCAATTTCTAACCATGCTCTACTAACATTTCTATAATTATCTTTTAATTCATTTACAATATAATCAAGTGATCTTTGCGCATTAGGATCTACACTTCCATGACCGATAATCATTACATCTACATCTTTATTTTCTAAAGTAATTTCATTTTCTTTTAATGTTGAGTCAATTCTACTTTGAACTATTCCTGCCAAAGTTTTATGCATCATCATTGGTTTAGTAACAAGAAATTTTACTTTGGTATCTTTTTGGAATTTCATTACATCTGTAACTGCATTTTTTACTTTTTTTCCTGGATATAGAAAATATGGAACTATAGTTAATGAATCAATATTTTGTTTTAATGCTTTTTCAATCCCATCTTCAATATATGGTGGTTCTACTTCTAAAAAGCAAAAATCAACAAAAGAATATTCTCCTTTTTCTCTAATTCCTTCACAAATTACTTCTAATTCTTCAGATGCTTCTCTCTGCCTACTTCCTCTGTCAATTAGTAATAATCCTCTATTCATTCCATTTTCCTCGCTATTGCCACCGTTAAATTTGGTGGGAATTTCTGCTTTTCTACAATTAATTCTCCTTTTGACACTTTAATTGCAGCAGCCTCTGATACACTTGCTGTTCCTTCAAATGCTTTAACTGTATTAGAAGGATTTGGAGTAATTATTTCCGCAAGTTCTTCTCTATCAACATACTCTACTGGAATTTTCATTTCTTTTCCAAGTTCAATTAACCCTTTAACATCTTCAGGTTTTTTTATTGAAACTAGTTTGGCAATGGATTTAGAACTCAAATTGAATTTATCTAAGCAAAATTCTATCCCTTCTTTGATTGTATCTTTTGTTGTATCCCAATGTAATCCAATTCCAATTACTAAACTTTCAGGTCTATAAATTACAGATTCTTGAGATAAATCTTCTTCAATTATTTTATCTGAAATTATTAAATGTGCTTTAGAATTTGATTTTTTTAATTCATCTAAACTATCATAAATTTTTACATTTTTTGGTAATTGTTTGTACCATTCTTTGTTACCTGTTTGTTGATAAACACCTATTGGTTCTTCATTTACCATATGTGCACTGATTTTTGTTACTGTTGTTTCATCATCAATTTTCCAACCAAATTCTTTACCAACTAAATCTACTGCAATTGTTTTGTTTACATCTGCAGCAGTTGTAATTACTGGCAATGCATTTAATTTCTCTGCAATTTGTTGAGTTAATTCATTGGCTCCGCCAATATGACCTGACAAAACACTAATTACAAAATTTGTTTTATCATCAATTACAATTACTGCAGGATCTGTTTTTTTATCCTTCAAATGAGGTGCAATTAATCTAATTACTGCACCTAATGAAAAAAGGCAAATTAATGCATTAGAATTTTTAAAAAGTTCAATTATTTTATTTGTTGTAGCCTCAGAATACCATGTAATTTCACTATTTTTATTAGATAATTTTTCTGGTGCAAAAACATCCCAATTAGGAAATAATTCCTTAAGTTTTTCTCCAATTATTATGCCATTTTTTGTAATTGCAAGAACAGATACCTTTTCCATAATCAAAAATTTTCAACTTTAATAAAATACCTTACTCTTATGATTTTCTAGCAAGGATCTGTCCTTCAAAATCAAACAATATTACATCAATTGGAACTTTTTCTTCTGAATGTTTTCTCATGTGCCTATGTGTTTCACTACAAATTAGTTCAAAAAATCCAGTAATGTTATTTTCTTTGATTATTTCTGAAACATGTCTTGCTGTATTTGCTTTTTTAATACTTTGAATAACTTCTTCATTTGCATTTGATTTTTTTGCTAATTCTGATAAAAAATTCATATCCACTTTTGATCCTTTCACGTGAGTCTGTTTTACACCTGCAGCCATTTTGGCCAGTTTCCCAATAAATCCTACAACATATGCTTTTTTGATATTTTTTCTACCACATTGCTGTATTGTATATCCTGAAAAATCTCCCATTTGTACAAAACAGTGAATTGGTAAATCAACAATTTTTTTTGCATATTCTTCACTTCTTCCACCTGTTGTTAATACTACAGTTTCATTACCTGCAGCAATTGCTACATCCAAATTTTGTCTAATTGATGCTGCATATGATGCTGTAGAAAATGGAATTACAATTCCACTTGTACCTAAAATTGAAATTCCATCTTTGATTCCTAATCTAGGATTATCCGTTTTTGGTGCTAATTCTTTTCCTTTTGGTACTGAAATTACAACTCTAATTCCTTTTTTATTCAAAATTTCTTTTCCAACATCTCTTAAATTTTCATGAATCATTTTTTTTGGTACAGGATTAATTGCAGGTTTCCCAATTTCCAACCCTAAACCTGGTTTTGTAACAATTCCTACTCCTTCACCACCATCAATTTCAATTTCATCAATTTTTTCTGTTAATGATAATTCAACAATTATTTCAGCACCATGTGTGACATCTGGATCATCGCCACCATTTTTTATTACACAACATCTTGCTTTTTCATTTTCAAATTCACAAAATTTTACAGGGATTTGAATTGAAGAACCCCTTGGTAAAATTATGTCTACAGACTCAATTTTCTTTTGATTAATTATTGATAATAATGCAGATTTTGCTGCAGCTGTAGCAGAACTTCCTGTTGTGTAACCTGTTTTTAGTTCTACTTTTTTCTCTGACATATCTCTTAAATTCATTTTCTAGTATTAACTCTTATTTCATTAATCTTGAAAATTCGCTATAGATTTAAAATTAAAAGTCGATTTGAATAATTATGGTTAAGCCTATCCAAGTAGTTGTTACTGGTGCAAGTGGATTTGTAGCAAAAAATCTTAGAAAATATTTATCTGAGAATGATGTTAATTTAATTTCAATTTCAAGAAATAATTTTCGAACTTATAAAAATGAACAAAAAATTATTTCTAAAGACTACAAAGAAAAATTTATTCTCAATAAAATTAAAAATTCAAATGCACTAATTCATCTTGTAGGAATTGGAAAACAATCTGTGGAGATTGATTATGAAATGATAAATGTTGAATTAACTAAGCATATAGTAAATTTAGCAAAAAAGGCAAAAATTAAAAAAATTGTTTACAATAGTGGTCTTGGAGTTTCTAGTAAAACTTCTGTGGGATATTTTATTTCTAAATACAAAGCTGAAAAAATTATTGTAAATTCAGGCTTAAACTATACTATTTTTCGACCATCGTATATTGTGGGAAAAGATGATTTGTTTACAAAATTCTTAAAAAAACAAATTAAAATTAAAACAATTGAAATACCTGGTTCTGGTCAGTATTCAATTCAACCAATTTTTATTAATGATGTAGTAAAAATTCTCTTTCAATCTATAACTGAAAAAAAATTTGGAAATAAAATAATTGATCTAGTTGGATCTGAATATTTAACATTTGAAAAATATGTGAAACTTTTTTGTAGAGGAAATAAAATAAAAATTAAAAAAGTTAATTTAGAAAATACATATTATAATGCAATTAATAACAAAAAATCTAATTTTGGTATTGATGATCTAAATATTCTCGTTGGTGATTTTAAAGGAAATTATAATCAATTAGAAAAAATTTCACAAATTAAATTTGAATCTGTTGTAGAATTATTAAAGTCCGGCAGATTGCTTTAGAATTTCTGCTTTGTCAGTTTTTTCCCAACTGAATTCTGGTTCATTTCTTCCAAAATGTCCATATGCTGCTGTTTTTTTGTAAATTGGTCTTTTCAAATCTAATTCTGAAATAATGCCTGATGGTTTCATATCAAAATTCTTTCTAACTAATTCTTCAATTTGATTTTCTGGAATTTTATTGGTACCAAAAGTATTGACATAAAGTGATACTGGTTCTGCAACACCAATTGCATATGCAAGTTGAACTTCACATCTGTCTGCAAATTTTGCTGCAACTAGATTTTTAGCAATATATCTACACATGTAACATGCAGATCTGTCAACTTTAGATGGATCCTTTCCTGAAAAAGCTCCGCCTCCATGTCTTCCAAAACCACCATAACTATCAACAATAATTTTTCTTCCAGTTAAACCAGCATCTCCATGAGGTCCTCCAATCACAAATTTTCCTGTAGGATTGATGTGAATTTTTATTTGATCATTCCAAAGATTTCCTAAAACAGGTTTGATTACTTTATCAACTATCTCTTTTGCTATATCTTCTTGAGATATTTCAGGTGCATGCTGTGTTGAAATAACTACTGTTTCAATTCCAACCGGTTTGTTATCTTCATACTTTACTGAAACTTGTGACTTGCCATCTGGTCTAACCCATGGTAGAGTGTTGTTTCTTCTAACTTCTGATAATTTTTGAATTAATTTATGAGCTAATAAAATTGGCATAGGCATTAATTCTTCAGTTTCATTTGTTGCGTAACCGAACATTAGTCCTTGGTCACCTGCGCCTTGTTCTTTTTCTTCTGTTGCTGTAACCCCTTGACTAATATCTGGACTTTGAGAATGTAATCTTAAATCAACTTTACATGTATCTCCATCAAACATCAATTCTTTATCATTATAACCAATTTCTTTGATTGTTTTTCTAACTAATTCTTCTTGTGCTTTTTTATCAAAAACTGCTTTTGATGTAACTTCTCCTGATACAACTACAAAATCTGTTGTAACCATTGTTTCAACTGCAACTCTTGAATCTGGATCTTGTTTTAGATATTCGTCTAAAAATGCATCTGAAATATTATCACATACTTTATCTGGATGCCCTTCTGTTACTGATTCTGATGTAAATAGAAAAGTATTGGTCATAAAACCACTCTTAATTTAATTAAAGTTCATTTTCTAATTTGATAAACAACACATTGTTTCCTCTGACGATAACTCTACCATAATTTGCAATGGTTTTGCTTTCGTGGATTTCTTCTGCGTCAGTCATTATCAAATTCATGTATGAATCGACATTATCCATTTTACCCTTGTATTCAACTTCGTTCTTTAATCTAACGGTAACTTTCTTTTTTGTACTTTTTTGAAGTATTGTTAATGGTCTTTTTGCACTATTTGATTGGGACACTAAATGTTCACTTATTTTCAAAAATTCTTGTCCAGCATAAAAGCCTTGCCACGATTGTAATTCTTTAAATTTTTTCTTTATTTTGTATAAATTATACAAATGATCTCAACCGGTTTAAAAAAAATAGATAATTTTCTATCAGGAGGAATTCCTAATGGTGTGATTGTGGATATTTTTGGAGGAAATGGAACTGGCAAAACTCAACTATTATTACAATTATCAATTAATTCAATAAAAAATGGTGGCAAAGTTTTATTTTTAGATACTACTGGAGGATTTAGACCTGAAAGAATTTTAGAAATCCAAAAAAAATCTGATTCAAATATTAATTTCCTTAACAACATTATTGTCTCTAGAGTTACAAATACATCTGAACAAATTAATTCAATAAAAAATTTTGAAGAACAAATTTTTTCTTTAATTGTTATTGATAATATTACAGATTTGTTTTCTTATGAATATAAAAATAATCAATCCATCTTTAAAAAAAATTCTTTATTTATGAAATATATGCATGAATTATCTTCATATGCAGTTTCTCACAAAATTCCTATTGTAATTACTAATATGATTAGAAATTCAAATGAACAAGAAGTTGAAAATATGTCTACTGCAATAGATCTTTTTACTCATATCAAGATTCATCTTTTCAAAAATTCATCTATTTACAATGGTGAAATTTCTTCTCCCTTCAATAAAGAAAATTTTTCTTATACAATAACGTCTTCTGGTATGTCTGATGATTGATTTTTAATTTTTCTTAATAATTTTTGAATGTGCTGTTAAAAATAATTCAATTCTACCCTCACCAAAATTATTTGCTTTAGCATTTAATCCTGTTATGGAAATTATTTCTCCTAATTCACATTTATCAATTAATTTTGCTTGATTTCTCCATCCTTTTACCCAAATTTGACCAGTATCATCTTCAACAAACATTTCTGATAAAGAAATTGATTCACCTGATTTAGTTTGAATTTCTTTCCTTTCAGGAACTTTTAGAACTATAGATTCAATACAATATGTTTCATCTACTTTTACATCACTAATCTTTGTTCGAATTTTAGATAGTGATGGAATTGTTTCATCATCTTCTAATTTCCTAACAAATGAATTTTCATCTAATGTGACAGAATTTCCATAAACCTTTGATGGCATACACTCAATGACATCTCCTTCAACACAGATACTGGTTGAATTTGAGAAATCATTGATGTTGTAAATATTTTTTTGATTATCTGTTGCTATTATCATATTCTTTCCATTTTCAGTTGTTACAATTGAAAGAATTCTTGCAATAATTGGATCTGCTTCTTTTCCACCTTCAATTTCAATAATCGTTGCTTCATTACCATGAATTTCTAATCCTTGATTTCCAGACTTGACTCTAACTCCAAGTAACTTTACATTTGCTGATTGTGAAATCATGTTTGGAATCAGTGATTCATCTTTACCCCATAACACGACCCTCATTGCAGAGCCATCTTTTCCCTTTAATCTCATTCTGAGTGCAGTTCCAGGTTGACCTCTAGAATTTGTAAATTTCATTCCACTAATGATTCCATCAATTGTTCCTGAGATGACAAGATCCTTCTGACCTTCTTGTAATTCACTAATGTCTTTTGTAATTTTATCAATCATTGGAATTTGGCTTTCAGTTTCAACAGTTTGAATATTTGAGCCTGAACCAATATTGATCGTTGGAGAACCATCTAAATCTGATTTTACATATGCTTTAATTATTTTAATTAGATCACCTGGCTTAAGATTCTCAATTCCAGGTAAGTTTGCTTTTTCATCCCATAACTTTACACTTGCTGTAGAACCTGAATCATATACTGTCATTGTTCTTAAATCAAATGTGGAACCGTCTTTTCTTGAAAATTGTTTTGTGGGTGAAAAATTTAAAACTCTAGTTTCTAAAGAAATTTCTTTTGCACCTGCATATAGATCCTTTAAACTAATTTCAGCTTTTGATTGTTCATCTAGTTTAACATTATAATCTGAAGCAATTAAGAACACTGCTCCTTCATCAGTTAGATATCCTGAACCAATTTTCTCTTTTTTTTCTGCAATTTTTTGATCGATAATATCTTTAGTTAATTCAGGTTTTAGTTGAAGTAATTTTTCAATGAGATTTTGTGATTCTGACATTCAGTGTTCATAAACAAGATGTATTAATAAAAATTTCATTGATTTTTAATTAATTTCACTAAATTATAGAGCGTCTATTGAATGATTTTATCTAAATCCATTTTCTTAATCTGAAACAATTTACAATTTTTCAAATTATTTAAGTTCTATAATTTGATCTCATTACCTAAATTAATAGGAAGATCGCAGTTTGATTATGTCATGTATTGATGTTGAACATTTGACTAAATCATATGGATCAATCAATGCTGTAAATGATCTAATTCTATCAGTCAAAAAAGGTCAAGTTTTTGGATTTTTAGGTCCAAATGGTGCAGGAAAATCTACTACAATTAAACTGCTTACAACCTTGATAAAACCATCATCTGGCTCATTATCCATTTTAGGAATTGATGCAATTTCAAACCCACTAAAAATTCGTAGTAAAATTGGTGTTGTTTTACAACAACCAAGTTATGAGCCTACTTTGTCCGTAGAAAAATCTCTTGATAAATATGGAATGATGTGGAATATTCCTAAAATTGAGCGTAAAAAACGAATGGAACAACTATTGAAGGATTTTGATCTAGTTGAAATTCGCAAGAAGAGAAATGAGGATCTCTCAATTGGTCAACGTAGGCGTGTACAAGTTGCACGTGAATTCATGCATGATATGGAATTATTATTTTTAGATGAACCAACCGTTGGATTAGATCCTGAAGCTCGCAGAAAATTATTAGATTACTTAAAAAATAAAATCAAAACTGGTTTAACAATTTTTTACACAACTCATATTTTATCTGAAGCTGAATATCTTTGTGATGAAATAGCTATAATTGATAATGGTAAAATTCTAACTGTTGATTCACCTGATGCATTAAAAAATAGATTTGGAAAAGATAAAACAATTAAGATTCATTTACAAAATAAACAGTCAAACATTTCTTCGTTGTTAAATGATATACCTGATTTTGAAATTAACTTTGATACTGGTACAACAATAATTATTCATTCAGAACAATCAGAATTAATTTTACTTAGAGTTTTGAAAATACTTAATGAAAATAATATTGAAATTGAAGATTTATCTGCAGTACCAACTAATCTTGAAGATGTATTTTTAAAAATGATGAGGGAAAATGCATCCAGTAATTAGACTAGTTAATAGAAATCTAACGATTTCACTTAATCCTGGATTTTTAATTTGGCAAATTATTTTTCCTTTAATCTATATTTTTGTGGCAGGTTTTGCTTATGGTCCATTAATTAATCAAGTTCCATTTGCTGGTAAAGATCTTGATTATCCTGCATTTTTAGCATCTGGTATGATTGGATTTAATATAATGAATAGTACTTTAATTTCTGGAATTCTAATTTGGAATGATCGAAGACATGGAATGTTTGAACAAATTATGTCAGGTCCATTTACTCGCAGTCATTACATTTTGAGTAATATTTGTACAATTGGTATCATTGGATTAGTCAGTGCATCATTGATTGCAGTTGTTGGATATCCCGTAATTTTTCAATCTGCAGAATTTTCTATAGTTACAATTCCAATTCTAATCTTTGGAGCAGTAGTTGGTTCAATTCTTTTTGGTTCTCTAGCCTCAATTATTTCTACCAGATTACGCTCAAGTGAAGGATTTAATGTAATTATTAACACTGTTTTCTTATTTTTTGCATTTGTTAGTTCAGCATTTTATCCTGCAGATACTGCGCCTGAACCATTACGTTCAGCATTTTATCTTAATCCATTAACTTATCTTGTTGATATAATTAGAGCAGGAATTTTTGGTACTGTTACCGAATTTGTGATTATAGAAATGATTGTTCTTGCTATATTGGCTAGTATTCTTTTCATCATTGCATCAAAACTACTAACAAGATTAGATTTTTAAAAATTATTTTTATTTTTTAAATTCTTCAAACATTTCATTAATTTTTTTTATTACATCTAAATTTTCATATTCTATTAAATTCAAATTTGGTATTACGCAATGTCCTCCAATAATACCTGGAAACATTTTTGGTCTATTTCCTAAATTTTCATGTATTTCATCTGCAAACTTCCACATCTCATCAAAATCAATATTTTCTTTTTCACAAATCATTTTGGTAATTTGTGCATAGTTAATTAACCATCCATAATATGATGTATCTACTAAAATTTTTGCCAACTCCGCAGTTTTTGTTGTTGACATCCAATCTATTTTTTCAAATCTATTTTCTAAATCTGTTTTAATTTTTGAATCAATTTCTTTTTTATCAAACGAAATAAATTTTGTATATTTTTTAATATCATCTAAAAATCTTCTATGAACTCCACGAACTGGTGAATATAATACTGGTATTGATAATTTTTCTTGTACACTTTTTGTTGTTCCAGGTTTTACTGTTGAATGAATAATAACTACATGTATACCATTTATTTTATTTACCCAATCAACTATGATCTCTGAAAATTTTTCTAGTTCCCCTGGTAAACATACATGAAGATATTCTGGATTTTTAATTAATTCATTATCCGAATAATTTTTACATTTTGAATTATCTGAATCAATTCCAATACATTCAATTTTTCTATCTAAAAGTAAATCAAATAATGTTTGTCCTACTTCGCCCATTCCTAAGATAATATCCGTCATTATGCCTATTTTGAGAATTATTGGCTATATTATATTCATGTTTTAGAACAGTGATTATTAAATAAAGTAGCCCGGCCCAGACTCGAACTGGGGTCAAAGGCTTCAAAGGCCTCTATGCTTGACCGCTACACTACCGGGCTGCTAAATCGAGCACTTCTATTCCCTTAATGAACTTTTTATTCCAATTTAACTCTCAAAACTTAATTAAAATTAATTTTTGATAATTTTTACTAGTTTTTCTATAGGATCTTCCATCTGTTTTACAACTTTTTTAGCTCTTTTTTGATTTTGATCCCTTTTTATTCTGAAAATTCTCTTAATTTCATTTGAAACTCTTTTTGGATTTGTTTCTCTTTTTACAAGTGATTTTTTTACTAAGAAATTTTCAATAATGTTTGGAACTGCATTATATGATATTGTGGGAATGCCCATTAAAGCAGATTCTGCTGTCATAGTTCCACCCGAACCTATGAACACATCTGTATTATTAAGTAAATATTTTCCATCAAATGACATTTTGATAACCTTAGCTTTTCTTCCAATTGACTTTTGTAAATTACTAATTTGTTTGGAATATCTTCCTAAAACAACAATATTCTCATCTTTGTGGTCATTAACAATTTTTTTTATAATTGGAATTATTTTACTGGATTTTGATGTATATGCTGCTTCTTCTTCTTCAACTCTGATTAAAATATTTTTTTTATGATTATCTTCAAATGGAGATTTAATATTCTCATCAA
>REGF01000056.1 GCA_003702465.1 Candidatus Nitrosomarinus sp.
TACCTGGAAAGAACGATTTTTCAAAGTCCATAATTTTATCTGGATTGATGTGGTTTAAACTTTATCTGATTCCATTTTTAAAATATCCTGCAAATCCTCCAACTGTAGGGGATGGTGAAACTGTAGTATTACGTATGGTTTTGTATGTTTCATTCATAATCATTTCTGGCATTGGTGTTGTTGTATTTTATAAAATATCAAAGAAACTCCAAAACAACAAAAAATATTTTGCAATTATTGGATATGCTGGATTAATGATCATTGTATTTATTGTAATGCCTGATAATCCTGATGAAATAACTGCACCAATGAATTTAGTTAATGAATTTAGATTTGTATCCGTTTTGGGAGTTTCATCATTTTGGATCACAGTTGGAATTCTATTGGGATTATTTTGGAAAAAATTTGATTCACCAAACCAATATTCTTAATTCTTATTCTAGAGAATTAGAATCAGTATACTCTCTTTATATAGAAAGTAATTTGATATAGAACATGTCAAGAAAATTAACTTTACCTCAATTAAAAAAATATGATATTAGTCAAAAAGTAATTGAGGCATTAGCAGATTCTGAATCTAGAGCAATTTTATTTTCTATAGTGAAAAAAGGAAATACTGCTGCAGAATTATCTGATAAATTAAAAATTCCCCTTAGTTCTGTTTACAAAAAATTATCAGATCTAGAAGAATTAACCTTAATTGAAGTTGAAAAATGGATGTTGTCAGATAAAGGAAGAAAATACAAAGTTTACCGTAGTAGGATAAAACAGGCTGAAATTTCTATTAAAAAGCCTGAACCGGTTTTAATATTGGTATCAAATACGAAATAATGTGTCTAAAAAGAGCATAATACAATTATCTGAATTTGATATTACTCAAAAAATCATAGAAGCTATGAGTAATGTCTGTACACGTTCAGTATTATTTTCAGTAAAAAATGAATCTAAAGATGTACCTACAATAGCTGAAGAATTAAAAATTTCCATTTCAACTGTTTACAAGACACTATCTAATTTAGAGGAATTAGCATTAGCTGAAGTTGATAAATACGTAATAACTCCAGACGGCAAAAAAATTAAACTCTACAGAAGTAGGATTGGTAAGGTAGAAATTACTTTAGAGAACCTTGAACCAACTTTAAATCTTCATCCTAATGACGTTATTTCTAAATCTATTACATGAACAAATTTCAAATTCTCATTCTATAGATTTAGAATAAGATAATAGAAAATTGTCTGAACTTAAATAATCTTAGCTGACACTAATTTTTTAATCACAATGAAACAACAGAAAATTTTAACATTAATTGCTGCATTAGCAATAATTGGTGTTTCAACCACAACTGTTCTTCAAAACGCTGAAGCTGAAAGTTTGATTCCTTCATGGATTAAAACAAATGCTGCATGGTGGGCTGAAGATACAATTGATGATGAAACTTTTCTTACTGGAATTGAATATCTGGTAGAAAATGAAATTATCAATGTTTCATCTGAATCAAAAACTACTGATGTTGATTCTTTAACAATTGGATTTATTCCAGTTGAAAAAGCTGATGAATTAACTCCAAAAGCAGAAGCCTTAGAAAAATTCTTGGAATCTAAACTCGGTATTGATATTGAAATAGTTGTTCCAACTAACTATGAGACCATTATTGAAGGAATGAGATTTGGTCACATTGATGCTGCATTTATGGATACAGGACCTGGATGGATTACACACCAAAGAACTGGTGCAGAAGCAGTCCTTTCTGAATTAGTTAAAGGAAAAGTAAACTATCAAGCAACTGTTTGGACTCTTGCAGATAATGACTCCATTAATTCATTAGAAGATACAGTAGGTAAACGTGTTGCATTTACCAGTATAACTGGTTCTTCAGGTTTTGTTAGACCAATGGGAACTTTAGTTACTTCTGGTCTCGTTGACATCCAAGGTGATGACATCGTTGCTTTAGAAATGGCCCTTGCAAATAACTTCCAAAGTTATACTTTTGCAGGTGGCTACAAAGCAGCATTGAATTTACTACTTAATGGTGACGTAGATGTTGCATTTGGTTCAGATATTGCTCCAAAAAAATACTTAGACCTTGAGGATCAAGCAAAATTACGTCCAGTTACTACAATTGGTCCAGTTCCTTCACACGTGTTTATGGTAAGTTCTAGCATGTCTGAAGCAACCAAAGATAATTTGGTTGATGCATTAATTGAACTCAATTATGATGAACACAATTCAATATTGACTGATTTGTATGGTGCTGAGGCATTAGTTCCAACTACAACCACAATGCACATTGGTGAATTTGGAACCTTTATTGATGCACTTACAGGCTTGGACCAAAAAATATTGGATAAGTATGACAAGAGCAAATAAAACCCAGCTATTTTGAAATGAAACAAATTCAAATGGCTAAAACCCCTCCTTTTTCATTAATTTCTACTAAAAAGATAATTCAAATGAATGATGTTTGGACTTCATATGATTCAAAAAGCTACGCCTTAGAAGGGGTAAATTTATCCATCGATAGAGGGACTAATTACGCAATTGTTGGTCAATCTGGTTCTGGAAAATCCACTCTTCTTAAATTGATGAATGGAATGATGATTCCTAGCAAGGGGATAATTAAAATTGATTATCTTACACCTAACATGAATAATAAAACATTCAAAAAAACGATGCATACAATTGGCTATATTCCTCAAAGTTTGGGATTGGTCAAAAATGTAAGTGTATTAGATAATATTCTGATTGGTGCATTACCTAGATTAAATCGAATGCAATCAATTATGAAACAATTTCCTGAAGATGAAATTAAAGAAGCTAAACGAATTTTAAATCTGGTTGGATTGTCTGGAAAAGAATCTCGCAAAGCATACATGTTAAGTGGTGGAGAAAAAAGACGCGTAGCAATTGCCAGAGCATTAATGCAAAAACCAACAATTTTGTTAGCTGATGAAATAGTTTCAGAATTAGATCATGTTACATCAAGAGAAATTATGGACTTAATTTTAGATGCACAAAAGAAAATGAATCTTACTGCAATTATGGTTCATCATGATATGAAACTTGCATTAGAATATGCAAATCGTGTAGCAGTAATTAAAGAAGGTCAGAAAATTTTAGAAATTGGTGTTGAAGGTGATACTATTGTTGATTTTCAAACAGGTGATATGAGTATTGAAGAGATAATGGAGATGTATAACACTGACACCAAAGAATAACATCGTCATTGCAATAATTGTCGGATTAGTTGTTGTTGCATCATATAATGTTGAAGCTAATCCATTAGATTTTGCTGAAGGTATACCAAATTTGGCTATCATTGCTTCAGAAATTTTTGTAGCTGAAAATATTATTGAAGATTTGAAATATGTTCCAACTGCATTATGGGCAATGTTTGAAACTCTTCAAATGGCATTTATTGGAACTGTAATTGGAGTAGTGGTTGGATTGCCTCTTAGTATGCTATCTGCACGAAATTTGAATAGCAAGTATGTTTATGCACCTACTCGTGCATTATTGGCAATAATTCGTACTTTTCCATCAATTTTATGGGCATTATTGTTTGTAATTATGGTCGGTTTAGGTCCATATGCAGGAGTCTTGGCAATTGTAATGTATACAATTGGATTTGTTACAAAATTACAATACGAATCAATTGAAACCATAGATTCAGATCCTATGGATGCTGTTAATTCAATTGGTGTTAGCAAATTTCAATTAATCCGATATGTGGTTTTACCCGAGTCTGCATCACATCTACTTGGTCAGATTTTGTACATGTTTGATTATAATGTAAGACAAACTAGTATTTTGGGAATTGTTGGAGCAGGTGGAATTGGATTTTTCATAATCAATTATATCAAATTCTTTGAATATGGAAAAGCTGCAATTTTCTTAGTCATTGTTCTAATCACTGTTTTGATAATTGATTGGGTAAGTGTAAAAATTAGAGACAAGTATATTATCAAATCCCAACATGGTATGGAAATAAAACCTAAAAAATCATTATTCAGTTAGATTCTTTTTTAGAATCTAATGGAATTTGATTACAACTGCCACACCCATTCTTCCTTGTTCCAAACCAAATGAATGCAGATGGTAATAATACATAAAGCAACATTGCATTTTCAAACCCAAACAATTCCTTATTATCAAAAACATATCCGGAAACAATTATTGCAGCTGATGAAATTAATCCAACTGCAGATATCTTATTTATTTTATCTTTTAATGGCATTTTATTTTATGTTGTAATTTTATCTAATTGATTTGATTCTGTTGCTGTTTTAACTTCTCTAGCAATTCTTTTTCCCATACTCATATTTTCATTAAACAATAGTGAATAATATGGAGAACCATCCATGTAGATATTGGTTCCCGCAACAATTCTTGCTGAGAATTCAAATGAAGTAAATTTTGCATTTTCATCATACACTCCTTCAATACAAAATGGACCATTCATGCCTGGTGAAACAACTCTCTTTGCTGCTTCAACAAAATTTTCACCCATAGTATATACCTCATCAAGTAATGATTCTCTCAAAACTAGAGGACTGTTTCCAATTACATTAAATGATGGAACTTTTGTTGATTTTAGTTGCTGTTCTGCAGGAATTCTTCCAAGACCTTCAATGTCAGATTCGTGTCTTTGATCAACTCCAAAAAATTCTAATTCATTTGTTAGTGGTGAGTAAAAGAATTGTAAATATGCTAAAACTCCTGCAGCATACTCTTGAATGTATAATGTTTCATCTTTTGAAATAACTCCTTCAGTGATTAGTTGATTTCTTTTTTTATTGTAATCGTCTTCATTTGCAGCCATGAAATATCCCTTACCTCCTGCAGCACCTTGTCGTTTTACAATTACTAATTTTTCAATATCTTTTGGTTCTGTAACTGGTTTTGGCATTGGAAGTGTTGCTTCTCTCATGAGTTTTTCTTTCATTTCTCTATCTGATTCCCAACGCAGAATCCATTTATTTCCAAAAACTGGGGTTTTGATTGATTCAATTTCTTCAGAATTCATTTGTGCAATGAGTGTTCCATGTGGAATTAAAACAGCATTATTGTCTTGGAGTGTTTTTTGACATTTTTCATCTAGAACTTCTTTAAAGGAATCTACAATGATTAATTCATCAATAAATGGAAATCTTCGATATAATTTTTCACGTTTTTTTTCACAAACCAACATTGTTTTGAGACCTTCATCCTTTGCTCCCTTTAAAACTTGTAAAGAACAATGAGATCCCAATGTTGCTATTGCTGTCATTTCTTATTCCAAGTCTAAATTGCTACTTTATGAATTATTCTTAAAATGATTTTTGCACATAAATAATGCAATAATTTTTTATTTTTATGGATAAAAGAGACCTTTTGGTTTTATCTGCTATTATGGTAGGTGCAGGAATACCTGTAGGTTTGATGATCCTAGTAGCAAATGGAATAATCAAATTACCTATTGGTTAACAATTATTCCAAAAAAAGTTGGTAGGAATTTGTTATCTGTATTACTAAAAACTATAGAATTTATGTCCTGAAGAGATATGACGTATCTACGTTCTTTATCTCAGCAAGACATTGTTGACATTAGATCGCACTAGTATATTTAGATCGCGGTTTAATGTTATTACCAGAAAAATGATGGAAATTCAGACTACGGTTCAATTTCAACCCCTTAGCCTCAATATTTAAAAAATTATGATGATATATGATTTCAATTTGAAGGGGAATTTTTGTACTCAAAATATTCCTGAATTTCTTGAGATAATTTGTTGACTAGTTCTTCTTTACTAAAATCTGATTGTTTTAACTCATCCCATGTATTTTCTATTTCTTGTTTTAAAGCAAACAATGTTCTTTTATCATCACAGTGCATAATGGAAACAACAATTTGTAAAATTTATTTCTTTTATCTTAAATAATCTAAAAAAATAGGATCAATTTTTTTATCATTTGAAAGATAATCATACATACTCATATTCATTGTTTTAAACATTTGAGAAAATAGTTGTCCATTTGCAATTTTAATTACAAACATTAATGGAATTATTTTACTGCATTTATCAATCTCTTCTTTTAATTTTATAGTATTTTTTGATTCATTATATTCTACTAAAACATTCCATTGTTTTTTTGCATTATTTTTAATTTTTTTCAAAAATATTTCTCCTTCTTCAGTTAATTCTGACAAATCATGAGATTTCAAACCTAATTTCTGGTAAATCTTTCTAATTGTTTCTTTATCTTGAAAACTCAGCTTCTGATTTGTATTTTCTGTATATTGTTTATACTCAATAGAATTTAGCCAATTTTGAATTTTAATTTTTAATTCTGATGATGGTTCATGATTCATTTTTCTCATTAAATTATAATCAAAAAATTTCTCACAACTTTTCACTAAATCCAAGGCACTGATTTTTATCAAAGTTCTCAAATCTGTGTCGTACATTGCAGATAGAACTACAAAATCAATTGAAGTTAAACTCTCAATAATTTGATCATCATTGTTGTGATTAGGATTTTTCATAATTTTATGATTAATTAATTTTTGATGTACTGTGTGCAGTTGTAACATATTGAAATACCTCATCAATTAATTCTGCACTTAATTCAGATTTGATATCCTCTGGAATTACTTTTAATACAAAATCATACATTGATGTATTTTTTGGTAATTCATCTCTTTCTTGTAATAAAGAGAAAACGGCTATACCATTAGAAATGACAGAAATCATTTTTTCTTTGTTTGTTAAAACCATATCTAGTCTCAAAAATTCTAGCTAATTAATCTAAATATGTTGAAATTAGATAATTGATTGAAATCCTTCTTGTTTTTCAATTACTTGTAGTAGTTCTGGGGTTGTTTCTTGAATATGTAGATCAATTGGTATGCTGTGACCATTACCATAATCATCTTCATAATTTTCTGAATAAACGTATCCAACATAGACTGCTGTGCCTATAAACATTGCAATAACAAGTCCAATCAAGATATTTGCCATATTGCTTTGGTTTCCAATATAGG
>REGF01000057.1 GCA_003702465.1 Candidatus Nitrosomarinus sp.
AAAAGTTAGATTATGAAATTTTTGTTGGTTTTACTATTAATTCCACTATTTACAATTCCAGCATTTGCTGAATCTCAAACTTTAACTACAGATCAAGGAACATTAGATGTCAAAATATCTTATGAAGATATTAAAACTGGCGAATTAACAAAATTGCCAATTGAATTCATAAATCCAACTACACAAAAAACTCAAGTGCACATAGATTATAGAATTACAATTTCAGAATCTGATAAAATATTATTTCAAACTCCAAATTTAATTCACACATCTGAAGGTATCATTAATGGATTTAAATTTGAATTTCCACAAGATGGATTATACAACATTCAAGTAGATGCTGAAGGAATTTTATTCACTCCAATTCCAAAAGAATCTGTAATTTTTGATATTGCAGTAGGTGAAGTTGCTGCTCAACCATCAACTCCAATTAAAGAAGAAGGTGGTGGTTGTCTAATTGCAACAGCAACTTATGGTTCTGAATTAGCACCACAAGTTCAAATGCTTAGAGAAATTCGTGATAATCAATTAATGAATACAGAATCTGGAAAATCTTTCATGTCTGGATTTAACCAAATTTACTATTCCTTTAGTCCAACAATTGCAGACATGCAACGTGAAAGCCCAGTATTCAAAGAAATTGTAAAAGCTGGCCTAACTCCAATGCTCTCAACTTTGACAATTATGGAAAGCGCTGAAACTGAGTCAGAAGTCTTGGGACTAGGACTTTCAGTAATTGCATTGAACTTGGGAATGTACATCGGACTTCCAGCATTTGGAATTGTAAAAGCAATTCAATTTAGAAAAAATTAGATAACTTTTGGTACAAATCTAGTGACATTTTTATGGATCACAAACCCCTATGGGGTTAATGAAGACCAAAGCAATAAGCTCAATCTTTGTACTATTTGCTATTGCAGTTGGTATGGCCTCTATGGCACCAACCGCATTTGCAGATCACCCAACAGTTTCAATTGGTGCAGTAGAAGAATCTGGATTCTCACAAGTCTGTGCAGTCTCACAGGGAGGAGATGGATGTTACACACCAGTTACAGCAACAGTTGATATCGGTGGTGATGTAACCATGACAAATACTGACCCAACAGGAGTTCACACATTTACATCAGGAACTGTCGATGGATTTACTCCACAACCTGACGGAGTCTTTGATTCTGGAGTATTGATGTCTGGAGATGCATTTGAATGGAAAGCAACTGAAGCAGGTACATATCCATACTATTGTATGTTACATACCTGGATGATTGGAGAAATCGTAGTACAAGCAGCTCACGGTGATGACCACGGTGATGACAAAGGTCACGATGATATGGTCCATGAAGAAGTCGCAGAAGATGTAGAGTTAATGGTAATGATTTCCGACTCACAAGTAATGGGTGGAACTCAAATTGAACTCGAATTCAATGTATTACACCTTAACTATGATTTGACTGCAACTCAAAATGGTGAAGTAGTTTTTGAAGAAAAAGGACTACATTCAATGGATCTAATTGCAACACATCAAATTGATGCATTAGGTTCAGATGAAAATCCAATAACTATTGAAGTAGTATCTTTAGGAATTGGTGCACCAGGTGAGGAAGATACATGGACTGGACCAGTAGGTCAAGTTACAACAGCAAAAGTTGTTCCAGAATTTGGAACAATTGCCATGATGGTATTAGCTGTAGCAATCATCAGCATCGTAGCAGTTACTGCAAAATCTAGAGTCGTTCCAAGATTTTAGGAATTCCTCTTTTTCTATTTTCTTTTTACTAAAGCAATTATCGCTAAGATAATTGCTGCTGCTGCAATTGACAATCCAAAAATTGCAAAGTCATATGCTGCACCGCCATCAGAAGTGGTAGTAGTTTCACCAGATTTTAATTTAGAAATATCTTGTTGAAGTGAAGAAATTGCATTTTTCAAAGCAGATACATCTGCAGAACCTTCACTAGCTTTTGGGGGGAAATCAAGAATAGCTGTACTTTCTACATCTTCAAGGGGAATTTGCATATCAACAACAACACCACGGATTTCACCTTTCAAGTCTACAAGATAACTACCAGTTTTGGTTGGAATGATTGGTGAAAAATAATGTCCAGGTTTAATATCTGAATTAATTTCAATATTTTTACTTGCGCCACCATACATGATAGTAACATCTAGATTTTGAAATGCATTTGTGACTCCTCTATAGACTCCTTCTCTTTCTCCAGGTTCTATAACATTGAAGACAACTGTATTACGAATTCCCACAATTGGAGGTTCAATTCCCCATCCTGCCTCAATTGCATATTGTTCAACCTCAACAGTAGTATGAGCATAAGATTGGCTTACCATTCCAGAAGAAATCATTAATGCGATAAGACCAAAAATTACTAACTTCACGAGTATAGTTACCTGCAGCCATTATTATCTTTAATTAGACTGGTACAAATATCGAACAAATAAAGATTCATTAAATTATCAAAGTAGCCTAGATTAGTATATGAAAAAAATTCTTGTTGTATTACTAGTACTATCTATTTCAACAATTCCATTTGTTTCAGCACATCCATTTACAGATGAAACTATTCCTAATTTATCATCAAATGCACCTACTGGAGTTTCAGAAGTAATTGTATTTTTTTCAGAACCAGTGGAACTAGAATTTAGTACAATCAAGGTTTTAGATAATAATGGAAACCAAATTGATAACAAGGACACAAATTATTATGAAGATGAAAAATCATTAATTGTTACAACCAATCCATTAGAAGATGGAGTATATACTGTAACTACCAAAGTATTATCAAAAGTTGATGGTCATTTAGTTCCTGGTGCATTTTTGTTTGCAGTAGGAGATGTTGTCATTGATCCAAAATTATTGGAGAATCAAAGTTCAACTGAATTGATATTTTATCCAGAAGCTGGTGCAAGATTCCCAGGGATTGTAGGTCAAACAATTGTTTTAGGAGTAGTAATTGCATCATTGATTATTTGGGGAACCCAAAATAAACAATCAATCAAAGACGAATTAGAAGAAGTTCAAAATAAACATCACCAAAAATTCATGTATGTTACTGGAATAGGACTGGTCTTAGTATTTATTTCAAATATTTTGATGATTGCAGTACAAACTGTCAGACTAGAAACATCACCAGTAGAAGCAATTCAAACCTACTTTGGAACTATTTGGTTAGCTAGAATGGCAATTACAATAGTTTTGCTTGGAATATGGTTTACATTGGATAGGCAAAGAAATCTACCAAAAAAAGTTCAGATTCCAATGCTTGGTGCTTTGTTAGCATTAATTTCAACTTCAAGCCTCATTGGTCATGGTGCAGCAAGTGGTGAAACACTTGCATTAATCTTAGATTATGTTCATAATTTAGTTGCAGCAGTTTGGATTGGCGGAATATTTTATTTCGTTTTTACATTATTGCCTTCATTATCAAATCTAAGAGAAGAAAACAGAGAAAAAATGAGTCTTGCATTAATTCCAAGATTTTCAATTGCATTTATCATTTCAGTTGGAATTGTAATAATTACAGGTCCATTGCTAATGTGGTTCTTAGAGAGTGATGTGGGACTAATCACTGAATCAGTTTATGGTCAATTACTCATATTGAAAATTGCCATTGCAAGTGTAATGGTTGCACTGGGAGGATTTTTCCAATTTAGAGTTCAAAAAACTGCAGAAAAAAATTACCACTCTGGAAAAATTAATGTTCACAGAAAATTAAAGAGAACACTCAAAGTTGATGCAGCATTAGGAGTCATTCTATTGGGAGTAGTTGCATTGCTAACAAACGGTACTTTGCCTGAAGGTGAATTCAAAGATGCCAGTGCTCAAGAAATTATTTATGGATTTAAAACCATTGAATTTACTGATAATGCAAAATTTGAGATTCAGATTACACCGTTTTCAAGTGGAGTAAATACAATTTTAGTTAAAGTTTCTGATTTTAATAATAATCCAATATACGATGCAACTGAACTTAAAGTAAAAATGGCAAATCCATCAAAAAATATTTCACCAATTGAAATTCCAATGGAAGTTACCAATGTAGAAAATGACGTTCCAATTGAATTTCAAGGTGAGTTAACGTTTGGATTTTCTGGACAATGGCAAATGGAAATTGAATCTCAAAGAACTGAAAATGCAAATGAATCAAAAATAGTAAATGTTCTCGTTAAACCAAGATTAGAGAATATTCAAACTCAAGTAGTTGAATACGAATTTCCAGAAGATGCAAAGCCACTTTATCCATTATATGATGGAGAAAATTCTATTTGGGTAAGTGATCCATCTGCACCTAGATTATGGGAATTTTCACTTGATACACAAGAATTTTCTTCTTATTCATTTGATGGTTCAGCTACAACATTTCTAACTATGGATAATTCTGGAAAAATTTGGTTTACTGATACTCCAGGAAATCAAATTGGATATATTGATTTAGCAACAAAAGAAATTACAACAAAAGAAATTCCAAATCTAGCTCCAGTAACGGTATCAAATACACCAATATTCATTCAAGCAGATTTTGATGGAAATATTTGGATTACAATTGTGAACAAAAATAAAATTATGAAGTATATGCCAGATGAGGATGTTTTCCAAAATGTATCATTACCTGAAAAAGATTCATTGCCATTTGCATTATCCATAGATAGTGATGGAAATATTTGGTATACTGCAACAGGTACAGGTAAATTTGGAAAAATTGATCCACAAGAAGGAAAACTAACTCAATATTCAAAAGAAATTCCTCTTGAGGGACCAGAATATTTCCTCTTTGACAAAAATGGAGATGTATGGATTGCTGAGCATACAGGCACGGCAATCACCAAATTCAATCCGGTTTTAGAGACTTTTGAAAGCATCTCAGTATTAGATAAAGAGGCACTTCCATTTGGAATGACATTTGATAGATATGGAAATATTTGGTTTGCACAACATGTAGTTGATAGTATTGGTGTTTATGATCCAGAAAACAATGATTTGAAAGAAATTCCAATTCCAACTGAAGGATCTTTTATTCAATTTGTCACATCAGACAAAAATGGAAAGATATGGTTTGTTGAACAAGAAGGAAACAAAATTGGTACAATAAACACAATAGAACTTCCAATAGATCTTTCAAAAGTTAAAACAATTGATAATGTTGAAAATAATATTGAAATGAAATATACTGAAATTGCATCACCACTAATTGCATTGGGAATTATTGCAACGTCTTTATTCTTTGTAAAGAGTATTTACGATAAACGAAGATTGAATTCTTTAATTAATTCTTAGATAATAATCCCGCAGATTTTATTCCCATAGTTACAGCAAGTATTGCAACTGAAAATATTACAATGGTTCCAGCTGGTGTAATATCAAATACATATGAAATTAAAATTCCAGATACAACAGAAAATACAGAGAAACTCATAGAAATAAACATAGTTTGTTTAAAGCTTCTGCCATACATTATTGCTGTAACATTTGGAATTACAAATAATGCTGAAATTAACAATACACCAACAAGTTGAATTGATGTGACTACAGTTAGTCCTGCCAATATGATAAGCAAATAATTTATTTTTTCTACTGGAACTCCACTAACTTTAGCCTGCTTTTCATTAAATGTAGAATAAAGAATTTGTCTAAAAAATAACAAAATTACCATTAAAATCGCTCCAGTTAGTGCTGCAATCACTACTGTATCATTCACACTAACAAGAAGAATGCTACCAAAGAGAAAACTAAAGATATCAAGTGTAAATCCACCTGAAAAACTAATAATTACAAGTCCTGCTGCAATACCTGAAGATAATAGTACAGCAATTGATGCATCACCAGAAATATTGTATCGAGTTTTAATTTTTGTGATAATTAATGCACTAAGTATTGATACACCATAGGCTGTCCATAGTGGATAAACTCCTGCAAATAAGCCAAGAGCAATTCCACCAAATGAAGAATGTGCAAGTGCGTCACCAAATAATGAATAACGTCTTAAAACTAAAAACAACCCTATGACAGAAGATAATATTGCAATTATTGCACCAGTAAGTATGGCCCTTTGCATAAAGCCATATGTTAAGACTTCAAAAGACATGATTAATGATGATGCATGTGTTCCTGCATTGATGCTTCAGAATATTGTTTAACAAGTTCATCATCAGAAAAGAATTTTTCAGACTCACCATGAAAAAAGAGTGTACGATTTAAACATGCAACATGATTAGCCAATTTATTTACCGCATCCAAATCATGTGATGACCAAATGATTGTAATTCCATGTTTAGAATTTAATTCTTTTAGAATACTAAAGAACAAATCTATGTTTTGTTGATCAACTCCAGTAATTGGTTCATCTAAAATCAAAATTTTTGGATCATTAACCAATGCTTTTGCAATAAATACACGTTGTAGTTGTCCTCCAGATAATTCACCTATTCTTCTGTTGCGAAGTTCATGTATCCATAATCGTTGTAATACTTCATCTATTTTATTTTCATCAGATTTTTTTCTCAAAGCCATTCTTACAACATCACTAACTGTTGCAGGAAAATTATTTTCAAATTCAGGTCTTTGAGGAACATAACCAATTGATTTATGGTAAGTTTTTGATTTTTTTATATCCTCATCAAAAAATTTGATTGTACCCGTATATGTTGTATTTAGACCCAACATAGAATCAAAAAGAGTGGATTTACCTGCACCGTTTGGTCCAATGATTCCTAAAAAATCACCTTGCTTGACTACAAAGCTTACATCATCTAATGCAATTACTTCTGGATATTTGACAGTAAGATTTGATATTTCAACAGCATTTAGCATAACCCCTCTCCATTTGTCAAATCATTAACTTTGGTAATTTTTGGATTTTTAGCTATCTGTCTTGCTTCTAAAGCTCGTTGCATAGCTATCTTAGATAATTCCTCTGGATGGATTTTACATTCACCATCAGTTATTCTAATTGAAATATTGTGATTGTATGTATCTGAATTATCATTAATCAAAATCTG
>REGF01000058.1 GCA_003702465.1 Candidatus Nitrosomarinus sp.
TTGACATTTTTTGGGCATCCAAAAGATGATGAGTTGAATCCAGTAATGGAACATGAATTGAAACATAATCACAACTTTGTAACAAAGTATTCAAGTCAGCTTTCATCAAACCAACTTCTTTTGCAAATTCTTCATCAATTGGCATTACATCATATCCAATAATATTCATGTTTAGTGCACGTGCTAATCTACCTAATCTTTTTCCAATATTTCCTAATCCGATAATACCTAAGTATTTTCCACGAAGTTCTGTTCCCTTTAGTTCTTTTTTGAGCCACTTTCCATCACGAATTGCTCTATCACCTCTAGCAGTTTGTCTTGCTAAAGATAACATTAAACCTAAAACTAATTCAGCTACAGCATTCATTGCACCTTCTACAGCATTGATTACACGGATGTTCTTAGCTTTTGCAGCTTCTTGATCAACATTATCTAAACCTACACCAACACGTGCAATTATTTTACAATTATCAGCTTTTTCAATAATCTCTTTTGTAATAGTAGTTCGACTTCTAACAATGACAATATTAAAAGTAGAAATTTTTTCTAGAATTTGTTCTGGAGTGATTTCTGGTTCATATGAAATTTTTAAACCGTTATCTGTTAAAATTTTAGTTAATACTGGATCTACCTCATCACAAATTAGAACAGAATCTTCAAAACTCAATAAAATCTAAAATGAAATGCGGCATATAATTCATTAAAAAAAATAAAAAAAGAAAATAAAGTTGGTCTAGATACGACCTAAGTCTGTCATTACTTCAATGATTGGACCAGCTAATTCTGGAACAACTTCCCATAATGGGATTGCACCGTTAGCTTTCAAATCAGAAATAACTTCATCGGTATACATACCATGGATGTTTAATGCTGGGTGAGCAATACTGTTTTGACCCATTGGTGGGACAGCATCACTTGGGTTACCTAAGACATATGCATATGATGGTACTGCGTCCATACCTAAGCCTTCAACGATTGGGTTTAAGTTGAATGGATCACCTGCAACAAATACTGTTACTGCACCGGAATAGATTGCTGCATAGTCGTGGTTAACTGCTGCATAAACTCCTGGCTCATCAAATACCAAATCTACAATCATACCTTGTGAACCTCCGAGTAACCATGTTTCAGTGGCAGCAGATTGAACTCTGTTACCTTGTGTAACTCTATCCAAGATTTCTCCTACAATGTGGAAGAAGACTGGTTCGTTACCTTGGTTCTCAATGAAAATTCTTACGTGTTGATCATTTTCAACAAATAAGAGTTGTCCTTGTTGTTCTTCTAATTCAAGACCATCTCTGGCTTGGAGAACAGCACTGATTTTCTTTTCTGGATCACCCATTACAAGTAAGTTGTGTGCCATGTTTGGAACATAACCAAATTGCATGCCGTTGACTACTGTTGCGGTGTTTTGATGAGACATCATTTTGCCCATATCATAGTTACCGTCAGTTAAGTACAACTGGTTGTATTGTAGTTGGAACTCTAATGCATCAGCATCGTAGAATTTTCTGTCTAATTCACCGCTTCCACTGGTTTTCTCAACCATTAATTTCTTGTAACCGTTTGCTGGGTCAACGATTGCAATTCCGTACATGCCGGAAAGTACGTGTTGATCCATAGCAGCTAGTTTAACACCAGAACAATGGTATTTGAAAATTCCTGCAGATTCTGCGATGTAACAGTAAGTTGTAGATTCACCTGGGTTAACGGACTCGAATGCTCCTGCAGTTATCTGTGATGCGTGCATGTCATTTCCGTGTCCTACCATTTCACCTTCTGGGATAGTTAGTGTCATCTTTACAACGTCACCTTGGGTAACTCTCAATGTTGGACCTGGGATTTGTCCACTAAAGGTCATTGCATTGTAAGTTTCACCATTAACGAGAGGCATTGGATGGCTCTCACCGGTTAGTTGGAAGTCATGAACTGTTCTACCTGAAGATTCAAGTACTCCACAATCTGTTTCTGCGAATGCTTGTGGCATTACAAGTTGTAAGCCGCCCATTTGATGGATTTTCTCAATTACATCGGCATCCATTTTGTTGATGTCGAGTGATTGTCCACTAATTTGGGTTTGTGTGTATGTGCTTCCGAATAAGGTTGCTCCCATTACAGCTACTGCTGCAATTGTAAAGAGCATACTAGTTTTCTTATTCATGGTACAAATACCGAATTTCCCTATAAATACTAAACCTGTATTTTCATGATGCTAAGGATCTAAACTAGTGGTTAATCTCATTAAAAGTTCATTCTATAAAATGAGAATAATTTCAAAAGAAATGAATAATAAAAGTGAAAATTGTTAAGTCAACATGAAGTTTCGATTAGATCAAGATTCATTGGGAAAAGTCAAGATTCCTTCAGATGCATATTATGGAGCATTTACTGGTAGAGCAATTAATCAATACCACGTAACAGGAAATAAAGCCCACAAAAATCTGATTGATGCTTTTGTAATGATCAAGAGATCTGCTGCAGTTGCCAATATGAAAACAAAAGCAATTGATTCCAAACGTGGAAAAGCCATTGTTTCAGCATGTGACAAAATTTTGTCAGGTAAGTTCACAGATCAATTTGTTGTAGACATGATCAATTCTGGTGCAGGTACTGCATTTAACATGAATTCTAATGAAGTTATTTCAAATGTAGCATTAGAAATTTTACATAAGAAAAAAGGACAGTATGAATTCCTACATCCAAATGATCATGTTAACATGTCACAATCAAGTAATGACACATATCCAACAGCAATGCATGTTGCAATTTTGATGAATCTTAAAGAAACAATTCCAGCAGTAGAAATTTTGATAAAATCATTATCCAAAAAAGCAAAAGAGTTTTCATCATTTAAAAAAATTGGCAGAACTCATTTGATGGATGCATTACCAATTACATTAGGAAGTGAATTTGCAGCTTATACTACATCCATCACAAAAGCTAAAAACAATCTTGTTGCAGCACAAAAAGAATTACAAAATGTTGCACTTGGAGGCACTGCAGTTGGTAATGGTGCAAATACACCAAAAGGATATAGAAAAATTGCAATAGCAGAACTTAGTAAAATTTCTAAACTTAAGCTAAAACCAGAACCAGATATGCAATTTAGTTTACAAAGTAAATTCCCAGTAGCTAATGCATCAGGAGCATTAAGGAACTTGGCATTAGAAATTGGAAAAATTGCAAATGATATTAGACTAATGGCATCAGGTCCAATTGCAGGATTAGCAGAAATTGGAATTCCTGCAGTTCATGCAGGTTCATCAATCATGCCAGGAAAAGTTAATCCATCACTAGCTGAATGCATGAATATGATTTGTTTTAACATCATAGGAAATGATACAGCAGTATCATATGCAGCACAAGGTGGACAATTTGAGCTAAATGTAATGTTACCTGGAATGCTAAAATCAGTATTAGAATCAACAGATATGCTCAAGAACTTTTTGCCAATATTTTCTGCAAATCTAATTGACGGATTAACAGCAAATAAACAAAAACTTCAAGAAAATATTGAAAACAGTCCAGTGATAGTAACTTTACTTACACCAAAAATAGGATATTTGAAATCAGCAGAATTATTCAAAGAATCGCTAAAAACTGGAAAAACCATTAGAGAGTTAGTAGTTTCAAAGAAACTAATGACCAACAAAGAAATAGATTCTCTATTTAGATAAGTTATGGCAAAAATTTTTGTAGAAGCCTACGGCTGTTCTGCTAGCTTTGCAGATTCAGAAATGATTTCAGGGTTAATTGTAAATGGAGGGCATACATTAGCTACAGATTCAACAGAATCAGATCTTAATCTCATAGTTACTTGTTCAGTTAAAGATACAACAGCAGACAAAATGATGTACAGAATCAAATCATTAAAAACAAAACCACTAATTGTTGCAGGATGTCTACCAAAGGCTGAAAAAGAAAATGTGGAAAAATTTACAGAAAATGCTAGTTTACTTGGACCAAGTTCATTAGGAAAAACATTAGAAGTAATTAACTCAACATTAGGAGGTAAAAAGCAAATTGCACTAGAAGATTCAGATTTATCAAAAGTAGGATTACCTAAAGTCAGATTAAATCCAACAGTTGGAATTGTAGAAATTGCAAGTGGATGTATGAGTGAATGTACATTTTGTCAAACCAAATTATCTAAAGGGGATCTTTCAAGTTATAGATTAGGAGATATTGTTAGACAAGTACAAACAGAGATTAAAGAAGGATGTAAGGAAGTTTGGTTAACATCTACTGATAATGGTTGTTATGGATTAGATATTGGAACAGATTTACCTTCATTAGTTAATGCAGTTTCAGAAATTCCTGAAGATTTTATGATAAGAGTAGGAATGATGAATCCAATGTATATGCCAAGAATTAAAGAAAAATTAATCGAGTCATATGATAATCAAAAAGTATTCAAGTTTTTGCACATTCCAGTTCAAAGTGGAAGTGATAAAGTCCTAAACGATATGAAAAGAGGACATACTTCTCAAACATTTAGAGAGATTGTAAAAAAGACAAAAGAAAAATTTGCAAACTTTACAATATCAACAGACATTATTGTTGGATTTCCTTCAGAAACAGAAGAGGATTTTCAAAAAACTATCAAGTTATTAGATGAAACAAAACCAGATGTTGTAAATTTATCAAAATATAGTGCAAGACCAGGAACAGATGCTGCAGAATTAAAACAAATTGATGCAGCAGAAGTTAAAAGAAGAAGTAAGGTGATTTTTGATCAGATCAACAAAATATCCTTAGAGAGCAACAAAAAATGGATCGGATGGAAAGGAAATGTGTTATTTGATGAAAATACACAAGAAGGAATCAAAGGAAGGAATTTTGCCTACAAACCTATTGCAGTAGATCAAGAAGTCAAAATTGGAGACTCACACATAGTCAAAATTACTGGCGCCACCAGAAAAAGGCTGATTGGAGAGATCGCAAGCTAAATTTTTTCGATCTAAAATTTGATAAAAAAAACGTAAGAAGGTTTTTTATGTAAATCTGAGAATAAGATTAGAATGAGTTTCCAAGTAAAAGAACCAGTATTAGTTATAGGATTAGGAGGCGTAGGCTCAAAACTAGCAAATGATGCAAAAAATACTCTAAATTCTGATTGTTTAGTCATTAGTAATGATGTAAAAGATTGTTCATCAAGTGATGATTCAATCCATATATCTACAGATTCAATAATTAATCCATCAGTCCAATTAATCAGAGGCTCAACATACAAAAAATCTGAAGATATTAAATCCAAAATTTCACAATATTCAACAATTGTATTATTTAGTAATTTAGCTGGTAAAGCAGGCTCAGCAATAGCTCCAGTTGTCTCAGAAATATGCAAGGATACAGACAAAGGATTAATCACTTTTGCAATAATGCCATTCAAATATGAAAAAGAAAGAATTTTCAATTCAGGAATTTCACTAAAAAGAGTTAGAGAAAATTCTCATTGCACAATAGTTTTAGATAATGATTCATTGTTAGAAAGCAATCCAGATTTAACTCCAAAAACATGTTATGATATAGCTAACTCAGCAATAATGCATGTGGTAAAATCACTTGGAACAACTGAAATAGATTCTGAAGCAAATATTCTGACAACAAGCAAAGATGGTCAAAATATTGAAGAATCATTAAGAGATTCATTAAAAATGCTATATCAAAATGCATCACCAAACTCTGTAAAAAGTTCGATGTTATATGTAGCAGGAGGAGAAAATATTCCGGTAGGAGTAATCAATTCAATTAAGAATATCTCAAATGGAATTACAAATCAATCAAATTCACAAATCAACATGACAACATCTGATGAATCTAAAGTAGTAATGCTATCATCAGTACAAACAATGACAAAATTTGATAATTATGATCCATTGGGAATGATTTCTAAAGAACAGACTCTTGATTGGGAAACTCCTGATTGCAGTATAGATTGTAAATTGGATCTATACCAATTAGAATAAAAAATTACAAAAATTTTAAAGATTTATAGATATTTTATTAATTAAAAACACCATTCTCGTCTTTTGAATCAGAAGAAACAATTGCCTTAATTTGTGAAGTATCAGAACAAGTTTTTCTAAATCCTATATTATGTTCCAAAACTCGAACCATTCCAGTTCTCCTATAGCCCTTAATAGATTCATCATATTCCTTTTCATGAACTGTTAGAACCACAGCTTTTACCTTTTTTCCACAAGTTTTACAGTAAACAAAGATCTCAGGCATAATTATTTTTCCTAGAAAACACCTGAACTTAAAATTTGATTTACCATAAAACTAATGCTAAAACAACAAGGAAATATGGAAAAGAAAGAATTCCATTACTCTCCACCACCCAGTTCTACAAATGGTAGCATTTTCTTGTTGAATTAAGTATGTTTAAAAAATATTTAAGTTTGATCTAGGCCAACATAAAAAAATCAAAAAATAAGAGAAGAAGATAAATCATAGAAAAACATTATAGGTTAATGGAAAACGAATGGGCAAATTCTATTGAAAAAAAAGTATTTTGTTTCATAATGGATCTCCCAGAATCCAATTCAAGCAAAAAAATAGAATCTAAAGTGGATAAACATCACATTGATGATCACTATTCATTTTAGAAAACTAATTTTATTAAATTAAGAAAAGTTTAATTTTTAATCTTTAGATTTGGCTTCTTCTTTAGCTGGTGCTTCTTCTTTAGCTGGTGCTTCTTCTTTAGCTGGTGCTTCTTCTTTAGCTGGTGCTTCTTCTTTAGCTGGTGCTTCTTCTTTAGCTGGTGCTTCTTCTTTAGCTGGTG
>REGF01000059.1 GCA_003702465.1 Candidatus Nitrosomarinus sp.
TATTCCTTTTCTTTAATCTGTTTTAATTTTTCACTTGACTCTTCAAAAAATTTCTCATATTTTTCAATATTTTCGTCATTCATTTTTGTTAAATCAAAAATTACTGTATTACTTCCAATCAAATTATTTTTTTCATCATAAAGACTTGTTGCTTGTAACAATCCTGAAAATGTGCTTTTATCTTGTCTGATAAATGTAATTTTTCTGTCGGTAACTTTACCTGTTTCAAACCAAATTTTTAATGAATCATTCATTGATTCCCATGATTCTTTTGGAACATGCTCAAAAATTGGTTTACCTATGATCTCTGATTTTGCATATCCTAAATTTGCTGCATATGTTGAATTACAGTCTAAAATAACGCCTATGGAGTTAATACGTCTCCACATCACTGGTGCATCTTTTAGAGTTTTTCTTGCTTCTGTTTGAGGCATTTTTAAAATTGAACATACTAGTAATTAAATTAAATATTGTTAGAACCACTGATCTAGATTTTGACTCTTTTTTTCAAGGGCTTTTTTTAATCTGTTTAGAGTTGATTGAATTCTATCTTCTGAAAAACTTCTTTCTTTAACTAAGTAATTTACAATTCCTTCATAATCCACTTCGTTAAATTTTATTTCATCCACATTGGCAACTTCTGGATTTAGAAAAATTTTTCTAATTTGTTCAAACTCGATTTCATTTAATTGCTCTTGAATTTGTGGTATGTCTTCAAGTCTTTTATGCTGTTTAATTAATTTCAGTGCTGTTTTTGGACCAATTCTTTCAAATCCATTTGGATTAAAATCAGTTCCAATCAAAATTCCTATATCTATCAATTCTTCTCTACTCATTTTAATTGATTCAAGAGTTTTTTTTGTTTCAATGATTTCTGGAACAATATCTATGTAGGTATTTCTATTTGGAATTTTTCTTCTTCCACTACTTGTAAAATTCCTGACTAATCTTTTTGCACCGCATAAAATTGAATCATAATCTTGACTGGCTGAAGCATAAGCTTGTCCTGTGTTTGTTAGATGTGCAGCAGTGGCTTCTCCTTCAGATGGTGCTTCGATAAATGGAATTCCAAAATATGTTAAAAATTCTTTTGATTCTTTAACCATTCCGTCTTTCATACTGGTAGTTTGTTGAGCATACTTTCTTGCATCTTCTAGATTGCCTTCCGAAATTGCTTTTTCATATTTGATGGTTGCATCTTTTTTGATTTGTTTTCTACGTTCAATTTCTGCTGTTTTTAGCGATGGAGGTTTTCCATCAAAAACATAGACTGGTTTAATACCTAATGATAGAAAATTTACATTTCTGTATAGTAATCCACTTAGATGACTGGTAATTCTTCCTTCTGAATCTGTTAATTGCAACCCATCTGGACCTCTAATGCTTGCTAAAAATTGGTATATTGCATTATACGCATCAATTGCTATTATTTTATTTGAAAATGCTTCTAGTGTTGTTTTTTCTCGTATAACTAAATCTTTTAGATTTAATCCCATACTTGATTTTTGTCTATCTGTAGTATTTTGTCTTTATCCTTTAATATCGATCAACTAATTGTTTTTTGTAATGGAAATTTCAGATATTCCTTTGAATCTTACTGATAAAATTTTTCAAATTAAATTTAATTCGGATCATTCAATTGAAAAAATTATTTCTTATTTTCCCTTAACCCTGAAAGAACGTTCAATGCTTAATTCCATATCTGGTCAGGATGATTTTTCTAACTTTCATTCAATTTTTTCTGATACAGTTACTGATGATGAGTGGGATAAAACTAAAGAGCAGATCAAAAAAAGATTCCAAAATGAACTTTTTGATATAGATAATTAGCAAAAGTTCTTTCCATTTGTTTTATTATGAAGATTATCTTACATTAATTGCCGGGGTAGCCAAGTGGTAAGGCGGCTGTCTCGAAAACAGCTACGTGAAAGCGTGCAGGGGTTCGAATCCCTTTCCCGGCGTTTAAAGATGTTTCAAATTTTTTTAATTTTACTTTATCTTAAAAATAATCTGCAAGTGTTTTTTGTCTAATTAATTCTATAATTTTTCCATTTTTTATCCATTCCTTTTTAGTAACACTTGTTTTTGTTGCTGCAATTTCTATTGCATTATTAAAATCTGAAATAACAATTGGGGTTGTTTTCATTGCTTCTCTAATTCCTTCTCTAACTTGCCATACACCTACTGGAATTGAATATTCTGGTCTTATTTCTCTAAAAATTAAAACTCCTGATTGAATCTTATTTTTTAAAAGATATTCTGATACAGCTAATTTTCCAGCAAAATAGGCGCCTGCAATATGTGGTGGATGCTTAATTCCACGTGCATCTTCATAATCTGAACCAAATCCTATTATTCCATTTGAATACCACGCTTCAATCATTTCAAACATCCATCTATGTGGGAATAGAATTACTGAAAAAATATTTCCTAAATGTTCATAAGAAAATATTTTACAAACATCGATTACATTATTTTCTAAAATATTTTCTACAATTGATTTTGAAATTATATCATCTGTTGCAGTAATACTCCATTTTGTTGGAACTAATTTTCTTTTTTTACCTAACATTCCTATACTAAAACATTTTTGAATTTTTGAAATCTCAATTCCTGAATTATATAGTTTTAAAACTGCATCTGATGCATCCATATCTTTATCATAAAATATTTTTTCAATTGGTTTGGATGAAGTACTTCCAGAAAATTTTGCAGATTTTATTTCTCCTATTGGGCCAAATGGTGCACTTTCACCATTAATTGATATGTTTGATGAAACTTTTTTGTTAAAAATTAAATCTAAATCTGTTGGTTTTGATGACATTGTAACTTCTTGAAGATTTTCAATATATCTTCCCTCAGTTTGTTCAATAGGTACTTTTTGAATTCCTCTTACTAAATTTAAACGAAAATTTACAATTTCTTCTAATGATTTTCCTTTCCATTTTTCAGGATTGTCTAGTAACTCTGTATTTCCGTGAATTGGAGGAACAAGTGGACCTACAAACACTTTGGGATAATTATGTGATCCCACAAAAACTGATGGTGGACTGGTGCCACTAATTTCATTTGATGAAAATAAATTTCCATATTTTGATAATGATTCATGCCATTTTGATAAAATTGATCGTCTGATATCTTCAGAGTTTGATGACATAGTTATTTGTGCCTAAAATGTGCCTATTAACTTGACTAATTTCAAAAATTCTTATGTTATTAAAAAAATGTTTAAACTTTCAATGATTTAGATCAAAATATGGATGTTCAAAGAATTGTTTCATTTTTACCTAGTGCTACTGAATTACTTTATGAATTTGATGTCTCAGATAAATTATTTGGAGTTACTCATGAATGCAATTATCCAGAAGATGCAAAATTAAAACCACAGGTTATTTCTTCTGTAATAAATTCTGATAAATTATCAAGTAATGAAATCAATACTGTTACTTGTACGCTATTGAATGAAGGAAAAAATATTTTTGAACTAAATAAAAAAAATCTAATTAATGCAAATCCTGATTTAATTATTTCACAAGAAACCTGTGAAGTTTGTGCAGCTTACACAAATCAGATTAAACTTGCACTGGAAATTCTTCCTAAAAAGCCTCAATTGTATTCAATGGACCCACATAATCTAAAAGAAATTCTTGAATCTGTAACTCAATTAGGACAGATTTTGGATAAAGAAGAAAAGGCAGTACAAATTCTGAATTCATTACAAGCAAGAATTCAAAAATTACAAAATCTTGGTAATGAAAAAATTCCTCGTGTTTTAGCAATTGAATGGATTGAACCCTTTTTTACTGCTGGTCATTGGATTCCTGAAATGATTGAAATCTCTGGCGGAATTAATTTAATTAGTAAAATTGGTGAGCATTCAAGACGTATGAGTATGGATGAAATAATTGCATCTGATCCTGATATTGTTATTTTGATGCCTTGTGGATTTGATACTGCGAGAACCATATCTGAATACAAGTCAATTTTAAAGAAAAATCATGCCTGGAATTCATTAAAATCTGTAAAAAATGATCAAATCTACGCTGTTGATGCAAATTCCTATTTTAGTAAACCAAGTATTCGAACAATCGATGGTTTGGAAATCTTGGCAAAAATTATTCAACCTGAGAAATTTAAAGATTTGATTGTTCCTGTAAACTCGTTTTCAAAAATTTCTTGAGAATTCCTTATCTATGATAATATTTTAGATCATATATGGTTAGAGCAAAATTAACAGAAGATCAAAAAGAAAAAGCAAAAAAAGAACAAAAAACTAGAGCAAAACAATCTCGTGCAGCTCGAAGAAGTGGGAAAAGTATGAAAACTGAAGGAAAAGTAACTAAATCTTCTTCAAAAACAAAAGAATCTAGATCGTCTAAGAAAATTGCTACCATAAAAAAGCGAACTAGAAGCTAATTTTGCCTTTTTTTTGTCTATGATTTCTAATGTTATTGACAATGAAAGTTGTTAATCTACCAATTCTATGCTCATCTTCTATTAAAAATGAAAATAATGAGCAATAATTCTGAAAAATCTTTTTCCGATTTTGGTATTTATGATTTAGACGATCAAATAGAGTTCATACTTCCAAATACGTTAATCAAATTTACTAGAATTAGTGATAATGCTTTTTCTTACTATCGTGAAAATTCTGAAGGAATAGTAATTGAAAAAATAATTCCTGTAAAATCAGATACCACTAAAATTGAATTGGCTCCTATTCGACCACTCAATTATCCTGCTAGAAGAACTAATCATATTTTCTTACAATTTGATAAAGAAATCTATCTTAGCGAAAATTCTGCAGCCAGTATTTTTGTCAATTGTCCAATTGAAATAGGTGTTTTTTTAGTTCATGACTCTAATCATGATTCTCTTGACTGGGTAACTTGTGACCCATTAAATTCTCGATTTGGCTTGTATGGTTCTCCTGATACAGGTACTTTGTGTAAATATGCAAAAGTTTCAATGGCTACTGATTACAATGATTCTGAACCTTATGTTGAAGCTGTAATGCAAATTGTTGTTGAGAATACTTTGTCATTTGGACAATCAATTAGTAAAGTTGTTTTTCCAATTACTGATAACAATCTCTATTATCAAAATTCTAAAGCTATAGTTGATGGATTAAAAATTACAATGAAAAAACGTGCTGCTGTAAATATTGCTGATGTTCAAACAACTTCTCTTGAAACTGATTGGTCTACATCTCCTACTTGGGAGGATAAAACAGCTAGTACACATATGGAGATGGGATTGGAATAATGATTTTAGAATTTCTTCAAAGTTTATCTGAAATGCAAATTGTTGGAGAATTAACTGTACTCTCTTTGTTAATTGGTGGTGTTATAATGGCCGGCGGTGTAATAATTGCTAAAATTGCAAAATTACTTTTTCATAAATATTATGCCCCTTCTTTACCTAAAGATACTGCACAAAATATTAGTAAATTAATCTACTTTGGAATTTTAATAATTTCATTTTTGGGTTTTACATCCAGTCAAGGAATTGATTTATCTGGAATTATGGTGGCTGGAGGAATCTTTGCTGTGGTAATTGGTTTTGCTACACAGTCTGTTGTTTCAAATTTAATTTCTGGATTATTCTTAATTGTTGAAAAACCTGCAAAACATGGTGATACAATTGAACTACCTGATATGGGAATTTCAGGAACTCTGTTGGATATAGGTACATTTTCTAGTAAAGTTAGAAGATTTGATGGAACTGTCACTCGAATTCCAAATGAAAAATTTTTTACATCTAATATTCGTTCATTAACCTTATCTACTGTCAGAAGAGCTGATGCAACTGTTGGAATTTCATATCAATCTGACATAGATCATGCTATTTTGGCTATGAAAAATGAAATTTTTCAAACAATGCCCTTTATTCTTCAAATTCCAGAACCAGAATTTCGTACTGAAGAATTAGGTGATTCTAGTGTGAATATTCATGTATACGTTTGGCATCCTCGTGATGATTGGAGTAATGCTCAACCTATTCTTCTTAATACCCTTAAACGTGCACTTGATAAATCTGGAATTGAAATTCCTTTCCCTCAAAGAGTAATTTGGAGTGGAAAAGATTAGTTCGTTTTAATTTGTTTTTTTTCTTTTCGTCTTTTTTTAACCAAACTAAACATAATCATTCCAACATTTACAATTGAAATTATTTCAATCAAATCTACGCCGTATAGGAACCAATCGATAATTGGATGAACTCTTGAAATCATCCCAGCTTCTAACATGATGTCTGCATTCCATACCATGTGTGGAACTTGAATGAATTGTATAATTGCAATTATGACAATACTTCCTAGTATTTTATTTTCATACCAATTCCAAAACTTATTCCATATGTTCATACATTGTATTGTTTTTAATTCTATTAAATGCTGTTAAAATTAGACGCAACTAATTAGACGCAACTAATTAGACGCAACTAATTAGACGCAACTAATTTTTTTCATATTTTTTATTTCAAAAATTTTTCCATTTTTTATTCCATCATCTTTAATGTATCTGAGGCTGTTATGATTCCAACAATTTTAGATTTTTTTGAAATTAAAATACACTTTGAATATCTAATTAGCGGAACAAGTACATTTGCTGGTGTATCC
>REGF01000060.1 GCA_003702465.1 Candidatus Nitrosomarinus sp.
TGGAAAACTCCAAAATTACATGTTATATTTGCAATTCTGTGATTATAGAGTACTATGATGACCATTATAGAGGCAATAGAGGTAAATGTGAGAAGTGTAAAATTGATTTTCCGTTGGAGTAATTGAATAAAATGACTGAAAATACTAATCAAAAAAATGACAATAGTCTCGTGGATATGCTTCTTAGTAGAAATGTAGAAGAAACCATAGATTCTGATAGTATGATTTTAGAAACTCAAAAGCGTGTGTGGGGTGCTCTGAAGAAAGGTTATGAATATTCAGGAGTACATGATGAATCTGAAGACTTTCTTAGAAAAAATGTGTTTTCTAAATTGGACATGATAGTGTTGTATGTGGATTTAGTTGGTTCTACAAAAATGGCTTTAGAAATGCCTTCTGAAAAAATTGCTATTATAATTAGCTCATTTGCTCAAGAAATGGCTGCAGTGATTAGACAACATCACGGATATGTGTTGAAATTTGTAGGTGATGCTGTAATTGGATATTTTGTTGCTGAATCAAATTCATTATTGACTGCAGACAATGCAGTAAATTGTGCAAAATCTATGAATACTGTTATCCAAAAGGGAATAAATCCTATTCTTGATCAATATGACTATCCAGATTTAATGGTAAAAATTGGATTGGATTTTGGTCAAAACATAGTTGTTCGATATGGTAATGATGAAACAAACTCTCATGTTGATTTAATGGGACCTGCAATGAATATAGCTGCAAAAATTCAATCCATGGCCAAAGCCAATCAAATTTTAATTGGTTCTGATGTTTGTAAAAGATTACATCCCACATCTCAAAAAGATTTTAAGAAAATTATTTGGCAAAATGATGAGTGGAATTATCGCTCAAGACATACTGGTGAAATTTATCAGGTTTTTGAATATCAGGGCTAATTATTAATTAAAATGCCAATTAAACTGTAAATTTATCTGGGCACTCTACATGCTCATAATGATGTTCTGTGAACTCATCTTGAACTACATACATCACAATTTTGTGTAATTCTTCTTGTTTGATGTCTTTTTTACATTTCAAACAGACTTTTTTTCCTTTTATCATGGCTATGATCGTTCAATAATGGGAATCTATAAGGATCTGCGATCAGCTCAATTTGAGTAAAAATGACTGAAATTAAACTAGTTGGTATATCAAATGCCTAAAGTAAGCCATAAAAGTAGCAAATTAGGACAAAACTTATGGATAATATGGTTATGAGACATCTTCAGGACCTTTATGGATTAAATCCAAATATTCCACATATGGCATTTCAATTTCCTAGATTGCCTCCAGGATTAAATCATCCTTTATCACCTATGCATCAAAATCAAATGAAATCTCAATTAACCCAACATGATGAAACTCTTAATCAAAAACTTCAAGGATTTCAAAAATTGTATCAACAATACGCTGCAGGATTAATTTCCCCTGAATCTCCAATAGTGCCACCTGGTCATCCGTTGTTTAGTGGTAGAAATTCCATTCAAACTTTGAAAACTGAAAATGAAAAATTGATTAAAGAAAATTTAGAATTAAAGAAAAAATTAGATAATAGACCAAAAGACAAACATAATCCTTAGACGATTTTTCAAAATTAACAAGCCTTATTAGATTCTGATTAAGTTTTTTTAATATGGTTAAAACACCTTCAGAAAAGTGGAAAAAAAATATTCTAAAATACAAAAAACAATGTCAAACCATTCTAGGAATTTCTAACAATATTCGTTATGCAGGAGTGATTAACAATTATGGTAGAACACTGGTAGGTGTTATGCAACCAAATCTTAAACCCTTGTTGAAATCTGAAGATGTTAAGCATGAATTTTTTGTGACTTCTACTTTACTATCTTTAAGAAAAAATTCAAATTCCTATGGAAAACTAGATCATATTTTATTGAAACATTCTAAAGTCAATATATTGATTTTACAAAAAAATGACATTACTTTTTACATTTCAATTAATTCAAAAGAAAAAAGCTTGGAAAAGATTATCTCTTCAATAAAAAAGACAATCTAAGCTGGTGTAAATCCAACATATCCACTGGTTTGTTGATCTTTGTCTTCAAAATTGGGTTCAAACAACGATATCATGTATTGGTCTGGATCCAATATTACTGCATTTTTGCCCACATCTTTTTCTGTAATGTCACGATGAATTGTAACACCTTTTTCTCTTAGTTCTTCAAGAGCTGATTTCAAATCACCTACTAGAAATCCAACACTTATTCCATTATCGATGGACCCTCCTACATGTTCTGCAGTTGACGATGCAGGATGTAAACTCAACAAAGCTCCGGATGTACCTAAATCTACCCATGTTTTTCTTTGGTCTCTGATTGGAAGACCTATTATTTCATTGTAGAATTGTATTGACTTGTCTAAATCTTGGACTGCCAATATTACATTTCCAACTTTTTTGATATTCACAAAGAATATGTGTGAAAGTTGCTTAAATCAATTACCATCTTAATTCTATTTTTTTAAATTCTTCCAAAATAGATTATTGAACTTCAACTAGTGTTTCGGTTCTTTCAACACCGCTAATTTTTTGAATTTGATTTGCAACATCTTTTATTTCTACTAGTTCTTGAACATCAATTATTGCTACTGCATCAAACTGACCGCTTGTTGGAAAAGAATTTGAAACTTTTGAAAGTTTTCTTAATTTAACAGCAATCAATTTTTTTGGAGATTTTACTAGAATTATTGCTTTTACCATCCTAAATCAACCTCCACTTCAATTAGCGTTTCTGTAGTAACAATGTCTTTGATTTTTTTAAAATCAATTACCATTTGATTAATTTGATCCATTTTTCCTTGAAGGATTACGCTGATATCTGCTCTTCCCGTGACCACCATTACTTGTTTGACAACTTTTCGTTTTTTCTTTAAAATTTCAACAACAGCATCTACCTTTCCAGGCTTTACTGTGATTAAACATAATGCATACACGAGATCATTACGCTAATCAATTTGATAAATATTGCTAGAATGTGATTTTGAAAATGAATAGTTTACGCACAGTTTGATTTAGTTTTTTTTAAATTATTTTACAAATGTGGTTAATCTGTTGCTTCTTGAGACCTTGCTTCTTCTAGATATGCTCTACGCTCTTCATTGATTTTTTCTTGATCTATGACTAAATCATCATCAACAATTACTATTCCGCTATCTGGACTAGGTTCATCTTTAATTTTTTTAGATTTGGCCTTGCTTTTGGTGGTTTTCTTTGCTTTTGTAGTAGTTTTCTTTGCTTTTGTAGTAGTTTTCTTTGCTTTTGTAGTAGTTTTCTTTGCTTTTGTAGTAGTTTTCTTTGCTTTTGTAGTAGTTTTCTTCGTTACTTTTTTTTCAGCCATTAATATCGAAAATCATGCGATTGAGTAGCTTTTAAAGATTTTGTAGTTTTTTATTCTATTTTGGGTCAATCTTCTTCATTATCTATCTCAATTGAATCATTTGTGATCTCTGTGATCTCTTCTAATACAATTTTTTTCACTTCATCTGGAGTTCCAATTTGATTTGATACCATGTAGTTCAATTCATCTAATATTGCATACTGAACACGTGCTCGTAATACTTCTATTATTTCAGTTTCCACTGTAGGATGAAATTCACTAATCCATTGACCTAATTCTTCGTCATTAATCATATTGTCCAATTTTATTTGTTAAATTTATTTTCTATGTTTTTAGATTTCCATATTATCAATTTAATGGAAATATTGAAAATTCAGTATGTGTGGGTCAATTATTTACTATTGAATTACTTTATTTTCATTTAATTCAATCCTGTATTATTGGGAGGTGAATAAGATAGCAAAATTAGCAGATTATCAAATGGTTAGTAATTCAGCATCATTGGCAAAAATCGATGGTCAATCCTTTACTATTACACAAATTGAAGATTCTCATTATGCCCAAGGTGATGAAATCACTAAAGGTGTAAAACTTACCATGAAGGAGTTTTTTTCAATTGATGGAAATCAAATGAATAAATTCCATACTACTCGTGTTGCAATTGTTAAGAAATTTTCTAATCAAAAACTTCGAGACGATATTAATTCAGGTAAAGAAACACTTCATGTAAAATGTGTAATGGAGAAATCTAATTCTGGGAAAAATTTCTACAATCTAGTTGATGCATAAAAAATATTTCTAATGAAATAATTTTTTATTCTTAATTTTCTTTTTATTTCTATAAATTATTAAATGATATCTTATTATTTTCTTTAAATTTTCTTCTACGGATAATTCCTCATCTGTTGAAATGCTAAGAAAATCATAATAATCTTCATCTTGTAATTTAATCTCTATTTTTCTCAATGCAACACTTGAATTCTTATTTCAGCATCTTCATCTGCAATCATTTTTGCATGATTTTCACATACTCTCATGATTTCCTTTGCAAATGGAATTTTGGATTTATTGTAATGAGAGTATAGTACTCGAAAATTAGATTCTGTATTACATCCTAAAATATTGCAAATCATAAGATCATAAATTACTCCATATCGAGCCTAAAATAGCAGGTTATTCTATCATAATTGAAAATTTGTTCGAAAAAATCTACAGATTATCAACACTGATCGCCAAAAAAATTGATCAATAATGTAATGATGTCATGTAATGAAAATTATGCTATGACATGTAAAGATGGATTTGTTCATAATTTCACCTGGTTTGAAATACTGTCTAAGACTATGTGTATTCATTGTGGAACTGAAAAACAATGACTGATTTTGATTCATTTCGACAAGCATACAAGTTATGTCAAATTGGAGAATGGTCAACAGCACTAAAAGTCTATGAGAAAATACTCAAAAAAGATCCTACTGATGCATATCTTTGGTATACTATAGGGGACTTGCATGAAATACTTGAAAACTACAAGGTAGCTGCCATGTGTTTTGATAAGGCAAAATCTTTAGGATATGGTATAGACGTAGACCACATTTTTCATAAAAAATGTAATTTTTAATATTTATTCATTTTTTTCCTGCTGTAAATTGTGGATGAAATGCAGCATAAGATTTATGATCACATTGTGCTGTTCCATCTTTTGAACATATAAGACGTGAACCTTCAACAGATATTCTAAAAATTTCATCTTTTGATGTATCTATAATTGCAAATCCATTATCATCTATACATTTTTCAAATTTGTAATCTGGATAGTTTACTTTTAGATACTTCATTTTATCAAGAGCTGCACTAGCACAATCCATTAACCAAATATTGAATGTTTGATCAACGTCAAATTTTTCATAAGCCTTTTTGTATTTCTCAATTTTCTTACGATTTACTGAAATATTTGTGAAAGTTCTATCTTTTACCATGAAGGAAATTTAGATCTTTTTACCTTATTAATCCGCTGTTGAGACATAATTAGAAAAAACCATTCAATGTTTGTGATTCTTAATGCAGCTGTCACAGTATTCATTACCACATTTATCACATGCAATTAGTTGCCCAGGCCTATACCCAGTAAAACATTCATCACAACTTGTGCCGTTCATATTCTAATTTCAATAATTTGATTTAGATAAGCATTTTCATGCACAAACAATGCTTAAAATAAAAAAATTTGATAGTATTAAAAATTATCAAGCAGTACTGGCATTATGAGAAATGATAATTCATCAATTTTTTCAACATCAAAACCACAAGATGTTCCAAAATTTATGATTCCAGTATTGATAGGAGTAATTTCTTTGGTGATTTTCTATAAATTATTCATATAAAGATAGGAGAAATTTCTTCTAAAAACCTCATTTGGGCACAATGGCACTGAACCAAAAAGAAAGTGCCGAGGGCATGATTTGAACAAGCGACAGCCCGGTCTTCAGCCGAGTGCTCTTCCAGGCTGAGCTACCTCGGCACTAAAAAAAATACTTTAGATGAGGCATTAAAGTTTGTCTTTTTATGGTTTCCAAATTATATCTTCAACACCATTTCGTTTATTGACTAAACGTCCCATAACAAACATGAGATCGGATAAACGATTTAGATATTTGATGCAATTAGCATTAATTTCATCCGTATCACTTAATTGAACTACTAGTGTTTCTGCTCTGCGTATGGTAGTTCTTACTTGATGAATTTGTGCAGCTGCGATATTGCCTCCAGGTAAAATGAAGTTTGTGATGGGGGATAATTCTAATTCAAATTTATCAATAATTTTTTCTAAATTTTCAACCATTTCTAATGAAATTCTATTTTTCAAATCATTAAGATTTTGATTCGATAAATCTGAACCTAATACAAATAATTCATTTTGAAGTTTACTCAAAACCTCAGAAACATCTTTGTCTAATTCATTACTTAAAACAACTCCAATTGCTGCATTGGCTTCATCCACTGTTCCATATGCTAAAATCCGTGGATGAGATTTTGCAATTCTAAAATCACCTTGTAACCCGGTATTTCCATCATCCCCAGTTTTTGTA
>REGF01000061.1 GCA_003702465.1 Candidatus Nitrosomarinus sp.
ATTCCTCCTCCAATCATTGCAATCCATGCAATAACTTGTTGTTTTTTATTCATAAACTGAAATATTCACACTCATTATTGAACCTAATTATTAATAATCAATAGTGATAGAATTTACGTTTCCCAATACCTAAAAAATTGATAAATGATAGTATTAAAAATAATCAAAAACTAGGGATTATGAGAAAGACCAATCAATATCACCATCCTCTCGATATTGTTGGTGCTTTTCTCAAAACTAATAAAAATTTCAATTTAGGTAAATTAAAGACAATTATAATTAGAATTACAATAAAGATACAGAATTGGCAAGCATCAAAGATATAGGCAAATTATTCATTTTTGTAATAGTAGGAATAGGAACAATAATTGTAGGATCATTTATGATTAGAGGAACGATGCACATGTGGGATAATGTTGATGATGATGGAAAGGATATGGGAAATAAAAATACTAAAAAATAAAAAATTAAGGGGATAAATGTGCTTCAAAACTCAACAATCAGAAAATCATTAGATGAGTATATCAAACGACGAATTAAAGAAATACCAACTGAAATTGAACAAACGTTTCCAAATATTAGAAAAATTTGGAAATGTAATGATGAAATAGATTTTCTGTATGGATATTATGTTGGAAAAATTGAAGAAGGTGCATTACATTATTTGTTAAAAGCAACACGAGCATCAGCCGGAGGATATGTAGACACTTTTGAAATAAGAGGAATTATTGAAGAAAATAAAATCCAACTTCAAGAAACTATCAAAAATTCTCTTAATTAGTGAACTAAAAATACTAGAAAAATCATACAAAAATATGGTAGGACCACAAGATGGAGGATTTGGATTTGACCAATCAAAAAAATACACAGAAGTTGAAAATCTTGATGAAGTTTGTGTACAATGCCAAGCAGGTCAACATAAAAAATGTCTCAAGAAATCAAAAGAACAAGATACGTGTGAATGTGAACACTGTATGATTTATGGTTGAATTTAGATATTATTCAACTAAATGAGGAACAAAATTTTCATCAATCCAAACGCCAACTACGGTTGCATCTAAATCCCATGAAGATATTATTTCTACACTTTTTTTAATGTGAGTAGCATGTTCTTCGTCAGAAACAGGGTTTCCAGCACATCCGTAATGGCCTGAAACTACAATATGGTTGGATTTATGATTAGTTACAGAAATCATTACGCTTTTTTTGAGAGATTCAACATTGCCATCAAACATTACTTTATCAATACCAGGAGCAGTGATAGTATCAACAAAATCTACAGAGTATTTTGCCTTAATCCAGTCATTCATTGGAATTTGAACCCTACCATCCATACAAGATAATGAGGTTGCAAAGGATTTTTCAGCCATGTTATTCAATATATCTCCAAATTATTGCAAATATTAAATTTTAGGTAAAATACCATATTACAAAAAACTAGTTTTCCACATCATATCTTAGCAAAATATCATCAGCCTTTTCCAACATCTCCAAGATATTTCGATTGGAAGCAATTTCATTTTCATATATTCCAATATAGGAAGTAAGCATATCCTTAGATGTTGGAAATGATTCATGTTTTGGAAGTTCCTTTTTAAAATCTTCAACGGAATTTTGTAGAGATAAATTTCTTTTTTCTAATTTATTTCGAGCTTCTCTAATTAATTTTTCAACTACTGGATCTAATTTTGTCACTACTTACTAAGGATTTTCTTAAATTTATCTTTGATCTTTTAAAATTTTAATGTCTTTTTGAATACAGATTATTTCAAATATTTGAAACAATTAACAGTATGATCATTTACCATTCCTACTGCCTGCATGAATGCATAACAAATAGTAGGGCCAACAAAAGTAAATCCACGTTTTTTGAGATCCATGCTAAGATTTTTAGAAAGTTCTGTATATGCAGGCAAATCAGAATGATTTTTGAACTTATTTTTAATTGGTTGATTATTAACAAAACTCCAAACATATCTGTCAAAAGTTCCAAATTGTTTTTGAATTTTAATAAATTGTTTGGCATTATTGATTGCGGAATTTATTTTAAGTTTATTTCGAATAATTGAATCATCATTTAGTAATTTTTTGATATCTTTTTGATTGAATTTTGAAACAGCATTTACATCAAAATTACAAAAAGCATTACGATATCCATTTCGCCTATTAAGAATAGTAGTCCAAGACAGTCCTGCTTGAGCACCTTCTAAAATTAAAAATTCAAATAATTTTTGATCATCATGTTGAGGGACGCCCCATTCAGCATCATGATATGATAAATTAGGCTCATTTTGAGCCCATTCACATCTATTTTTCATAAATTTTCATAATTGATACAGAATATTAATTCTAAAAAAGGCAAAATGATTATGAAGATAAATAAGCAGTTATTGCAAATTAATAGAAATTTTATTATTTGTTTTATTGCTTCTGCATCATTATCTGCGGTAGCTGCTCAATTGTTAGCAGATTATGAAAATTATCAAAATACAACCATAACAATAATTATCGGATATATTGTATATTTTGGATTGTTTTCAAGTTTGTTTTACATGGATAACAAAAAAAGATACAAAACTATGGAATCAAAATTAATTAAAAAAGAGTTAATTAAATTAATTTCCTCATTTGGAGTTGGAGAGATAATATATTTAGGAATTAGATGGCCAAGTTTGTATTATTTTTTAGAGATAGGTATTGAACCATATCTTGCATCAATAATTTCAGAGGTAATTTCAACAACATGTTACATGGCATCAGTAACAGTTTTTCTTAGAAAAACTAAAACATTCTGATCATTTAGTTAGTTGAGTTACTAAATCAGTTGAGGTAATTAATCCAACTATATTTCCATTATCAGTTACAGCAAGTTTTCTAATTTTTTTATCAGTCATTCTTTGAGCAGCTGCAGAAATAGTTTCATCAAAATTTATTGTAATCAATGGAGAAGACATTACTTGTTCTACGCTAGTGTCTGAAGGCATATTATTACATACAATTTTTGTGGCATAGTCTCTATCAGTAATTATCCCATGCAAATTATTATCCTTCTTTACTAAAACAGCACCAATTCCACCCTGTTCCATCATCTTTGCAACTTGAAAAACAGTTGTTTCTCCAGGTACAGAAATAATTGCCTTAGTCATGATATCTCTGACTAAAATCTCTGAAGAATCAAAATCTTGATGACTCACCAATCTAGTGAGAAATGGTCTTATTTAAGAATAGACAGGGCGTAATGGGATTCGAACCCACGACCTATAGATCCGCAATCTATCGCTCTATCCAAGCTGAGCTATACGTCCAAGAACATTGAGAATTGTACACTTAATTTGGATTGCTATTACTTTGGAATTTTGAAAAAACGTATTGGGTTTCATCAGATTCTTTAAACGACCAAGCAGTAGGCAAAGAAATACTTTGAATTAATTCTAAATGATTATTTTCAATAAAACTTCCCCATCCAGACATATTCTTTGGGTCTGGACGATATTTTTTTGAAACGGTACCTGCAAAAACCCAACCAGAATTATTTAGCAAAGTAGATTCAGATTTAATTTTGTTAAAAACACCTGTTGCCAATTCAAATCCACCCATTTGAGCAAGACCACCTATGCAAAACAATGGCTTAGTCAAATTTAATGAAAGATAATCAAATTGAGTAGCATCAGAACAGTAAGGATTGAAATTAATATTTTCAATAAATGACTTTTGTAGATCAGTTAATTGTTCATCAAGTTCTATACTGTAAGAATCTAAACCAATTATCTTACCACAATAAGCAATTCTTCCATCACCAGAACCAATATCAATTATTTGAGAATAACCGTATTCCTTTGCAAATAATGTCATAATATATCCAGATAGTATCCAAGTAGGAGAAAAAGGAGCACAGCTTGAAGTATGTTGAATACTGTTTAACCAGTATTTGTTGATATCACCTTCATACACAATACAATCAACACCGTCAAATGTTTTTTCAAATGAATCATAGTATATTGGATTTTTTTCTGCAAAATTATGAAGTAGTTTTAATTCTACTTCGTCAATAGGAAATAAATCTGAGTTAGATACTGGAATTAATTCTTGAATTTGGCTAGAACCAGTATAATTCAAAGCAAATTCTTTTTTTAATTTTATCAAATTTTTAGCAAGTTTTTCAATCATTTGATAAACCTGCATTATATTGCATAACAAATTCTTTAGTGCTCATAAATTCACGAAGTTTTTCGTATAATTTAGCCTCATTTTCAATAGTTTCTTTAGATTTTTCATCAGAATTCAGAGATTGTAAGTTCTTTGTAATTTCAGATATAGAATCATCAATATTTTTCATAATTTTTGGATGGATGGTGGAATTGAAGTTTTCAGAAATAAAATTTTGTGCATTTGAAATTTTTTCAAAAGAAGTTGAATCAGAGTCATCAAGTTGTTGTTTTATTACCTCAGTTAATGATGAGACATTTGTAATTTGATAGTAGATTTCAACAATTTGATTTACAGTCAATTCATTATCAGGACTTATTTGATCTAGTAATTTTTTTAATTTTTCAAATTCGTCAGAAAATAATGTAAATAAATCATCGGAGGACATTATGAAAAAATTATTTTAAATTTTTAAAAATGTTGGGATTTGAAAAATTATGCTTCTTTTTCTGCTTTATTTACATAAACATAGTTCATAATTAGACCAGCAATTATACCACCAACAATTGGACCAACCCAGTATAACCATTGAACTTCCCATAAACCAGAATCACCTGAAATTAAAGCAGGTGAAAAAGATCTTGCAGGATTCATTGATGCACCAGTTAAAGGTACACCTACTAAGTGTAGTAAGAAAACCATTCCACCAATTACTGCACCATAAACACTCTTTGGTGCTTTTTTGTGTACTGCAGTCATGAAAATTACAGTTACCAAGAAGAAGGTTAAGATTATTTCAACTGCCAAACCAGACATTAAGCTATTGTTTAGTAATTCACTTGGTCCACCATGTGCACCCCAAAATACTTGCTTTCCAATTTCAGGAAACAATGTTGCCAATGATGCAGTTGCAACAACAGCACCAATAATTTGAAATAGAATGTAACCAATCCCATCAGCAATTCCAATTTTTTTAGTGATCATCATAGGAATAGTTACTGCAGGATTAATGTGAGCCCCAGATACATGACCAAATGCATATACCATTAATGCAATTGCACCACCGTGACCCAAAGATATCATAATAATTGCTTCAGTAGACAATGCGCCTTCACCAAAAACCACAACTCCTAGAATCACAGATAACGGACCAAAGAATACTAGTCCAAACGTTGCAATTGCTTCAGCAAGCCATGCTCTTGGATTAACCATCAAGCAATCCCCAAGAGATTTCAATATAAAACATGTGATTATTATCAAATTATCAAATAAAGTAGCACTATGATGAAAATAGCCATACCGTATTAATATGAAAAAAATTTGAAATTTTTATGCTAGAAATCGGAGATTCTATTCCCAAATTTACTCTAGAAGATTCAGAGGGAAAAAAAGTAAAATCAACAGATTTCAAAGGCAAAAAACATGTCATTTACTTTTATCCAAAAGATTTCACTCCAGGATGCTCAACTCAAGCAGATGAATTTTCAACAGAATATAAGAAATTTCAAAAAGAAGAAGTAGAGATAATTGGAATTAGTCCAGATGATGTTGAATCTCATAAAAAATTCTGCAACAAAATGGGAATCAAATATGTATTATTATCAGATTCAGAAAAAGAAGTTTCAAAATTATTTGGAGTTTGGGGTATGAAAAAATTCATGGGACGAGAATACATGGGAGTTACTAGGAGTTCATTTTTAGTAAATGAGAAAGGAAAAATTTTCAAAACATATCCAAAGGTAAAACCCAAAGGACATGCGTTAGAGGTTTTAGAAGATTTTAAAAAATAAAAATAGAAAAAGGTTAGAAACCTTTTGGCAATGTGCCTCTTGAAGATTTAGCTGGTTCTGGTTCAGCCTTTGCTTCAAATCCTTTTGGCAATGCACCACCTTTCTTGTTAGCTGCTACTTTTGCTGCTGCTTCGGCTGCTGCTGCTTCAGCTGCTGCTTTTGCATCATCAATTTTTTGTTGTTCTAATCTTTTCAGATAATCAGCTTCATAATCGGCTAATTTTTCTGATTTAGATTTGCCATCATCAACATTAGTTGTTTGTTGAGTTTGTTGAGAGGATTGTGCTTGTTCCATCCCTTTTGGCAATGTGCCTTTAGCAGGCTTTGGTGGTTCTGGTGTTGGAGCTTGTTTTGCTTGTGCTGCAACGCCATCAACAGTCATA
>REGF01000062.1 GCA_003702465.1 Candidatus Nitrosomarinus sp.
GTGGTAAGTGTCCATCTTGTGGACAAAGACTTTCTACATCTGAATTTTCACTTGATGTAGAAGAAAAATGATCACTACATGATCTTTTTTTATAATTTTTTAATAATTTTTTAAAAATTTTAATAAAATTTTTTAGAACTGGTTTAGTCATAAGTCTTATTTACTCCTACAGATTGATCTTATTCATGACAATGAATGAAGAAGAATTAGAAATGGATATGGATTTAGATACAGATGATGATGATCTAGATGCTGATTTAGATTCTGATATCGACGACGATTCTGATCCAAAACGTGGTGGAATTTTACAATCTACATCAAAGCGAGTTAGAATGATCTTCTCTGTCATGGCAAGTCCTAACAGAATTGATATTCTTAGAATTTTAAACTCTAAAGGCCCATTAACTTATTCTGAACTTAAATCATTAGCTGGATTCAAATCCAAAAAAGAAAGTGGAAAATTTGCATATCACTTAAGAAAATTACTTAGACAATCACTAGTTGCACTTAACAAATCAGAAAGACGTTACACCATCACTAATTTAGGAAAACTTGTTTTGAGTTTAGCCAGACAAATTGAAGAAAGGTCAATTATCGAAAGTGGAAAAATGTATGTTAGAACTTCAGGTGAATCTATTGAAGAATTCAATTCTCATAAAATTATTCAATCTTTGGTGCGTGAAGGAAGCCTCCCATTAGAATTAGCACAAAAAATTACTGAAGAAGTTGAAAATAGAATCTACAAGTATCAAACTACCTATCTTACAGGCGCAGTTATTCGTGATATGGTAAATTCAGTTCTTTTAGAACATGGTCATGAAGAATACCGAAATAAGCTTGCACGCCTAGGCATGCCTGTTTATGATGTTCAAGAAATGGTTTCAAATCTAGATAATGTTGATAATGGAGCTGAAGGTCTTTTGTTTAATACTGGTCAAAAAATATTTGCTGAACATTTGTTAACAAATGTTTTACCAAAAGATGTAGCTGACAATCATTTGTCTGGTGATATTCATATTTCAAATCCTGGAGTTTGGTCTATGATTCCTGATACAATATTTGTTAATGCAAAAGAATTACTTGATGATGGACTTGATCTTGGAGGAAAATATCTTGATGTATCAAGAATCAATAGTTCAAAACAACTAAATGAAATTGTAACTTCTTTATCTGTTTTAATTTCATTATTATCAAAAGAAGCTTCAAAGGAAGTTGTATTAGATGGATTAGTTGCAGTGTTTGCAAAACATTCTAAATCACTTCCAGAACTAGAAGAAAAATTAACTAATGCATTTGCAACTGCTTCTACTACTTCTAAATATAATAAAACTAGTACAAACATTTCAATTAAATTGCAATTAGGTTCTGATACAAAAATAATTCATTCAATTATTAACGCATACAAAAATTATGTTGCAATTACACCAATCCCAAAAATCGGATTGATAATTGATAATGAAAAAGGAAAAATTACTGATGTATCACAATCTATTTCTGAAATTTTATTACTTGGTGGTAAAGTAATGATTGCAAAAGGTCAAACTGCTAGTAGTGGAATAACTAATGGTTCTTCAAAATCTTCTAGTTCACTTGCAATTAACTTACAATCTGTTTCAATTAATCTTCCTAGATTGGCATTTGAATCAAACAAAGATGAAACTTACTTTAGAGCAAGATTAGCTTTGTTGATGAAACCTGCATTAGCTTCAATGGCACTTAGGAAAAAAGAAATCTCCGATTTAACTAGAAGAGGTCTAAATCCAATTCTTGCTAAAAATACTCAATATATGCAAAGAAGTTCTGTCTCTCTAGTCATAAATCTAGTTGGTCTAAGAGAGTCTATTTTCAATATTTTGGGCTTTAAAGACAATAAAGATGGCCGTGCTGTACTTCATAAAGTCATTGAAACCGCAGTTGACGTTGGTGCCAAAAAAGGCAAAGAATTAGGCGACAATGTGACCATTTGTATGACTGAAACTGAGGGTTCTTCCCGTTTTGCCACTCTTGATGGTGAAAAATACGGTAAAAACTCTAGTCTTAATTCTATGGAAAGTGACTTTTATTCTCAGGGGACTGTCCTTAATGCTTCAGAAATTGATGAATATACTCCAAAAACTGAAATTATTTCAGAATCAAATAAAATCTCAAAACTACTCAATGGTGGATTGTCAGTTACTTTAGATATTGACAAAATTTTGGAAGCTGATGAAATCAAAAAATCTATTGAAAAAACTGCAGAACTAGTCCCATCTTTTAAACTTGTTAGAGAAACTCCAATCTGTGGCGAATGTGGATTTAAAGATGAACCATTTGAAGACAAATGTCCAAAATGTAAATCTCCTTACGTAGTATAACTTAGAAACATTACTCTAATTCCAAATGCGATCATCGTAAAGAGAAAATAGAATTTATTTTAATAATTATTAACTTGTATGTTTTTAATCTGTTAATAATACGATACTCGGTTATGACTTTATCAAATTTGTACCACTACAATCTCTATTGGAGCGTTGTAAATAATGTTCAACTAAAATTTCAAACAAAATCTATTGAAAGTTTATAGATGCTAGTATTCTACTATGGTAGGAGATATTATAATGGATAATTCACAAATAGAAAATACGATCAATGAGATCCGTAAACGTAATGGTACAGTTACGGCTTTCGATATAGATAAAATTTCAAATGCCATATACCAGGCATTAGCAGCCACCTCCAAAGCCGACCGTGGTGTTGCAGATAAACTAGCAGGAGAAGTACTTAACAAACTTCTTGAGCAAGGATTCACAAGTGATAAGGCACCTACAGTAGAAGACATTCAAGATATTGTAGAGTCTACTTTGATTGATAGTGGTAATAGTGATATCGCAAAATCTTACATAGTATACAGACACGAAAGACGTAAACTCAGAGATGAAAAGATGAGAGTTTTAAATCTAAAATCATTAGATCCAGTTTCAAAGAAATTTGATCTTAATTGTTTGAGAGTTTTAGCCTCAAGATATCTCTTCAGAAACTCCAAAAATGAGATAACTGAGACTCCAACACAGATGTTTGAGAGAGTAGCAATTCTAGTCGGAATTGGAGATATGCTATATGATTCTCAGATATTTGACAAATCTGGTAATAACAAACAAGATGTGGATGAAGCAAAATCATATCTTGAAAAATTAGATGCATTTGATTATAAATTCAAAGTCGGAGATTATTTCTTCAACAAGTGGCATTTTAGATCCTTGATCAATCACTATGTTACACTTGCAAACAAAGGTCAAATGAAAGTAAGTTTCAAAGATCTTTTGACATTATTAGCAGCAAAAAAACTTGAAGCATATGCTGACAAAATTTCTGAATACTTTGAAATGATGACAGAACAAAACTTTTTGCCAAATTCACCAACAATGATGAATGCTGGTGGAAGATTAGGACAACTATCTGCATGCTTTGTTCTTGGAATGAATGATGGTATGGAAGAGATTATGAAATCTACTTCTGATGCTGCATTGATTTTCAAATCAGGTGGTGGAGTTGGAATTAATTATTCTGATCTTCGTGAAGAGGGCGACATTGTTGCATCAACTTCTGGTGTTGCATCAGGTCCAGTATCTTTTATGAACATCATCAATACAGTTACTGAAGTTGTTAAACAAGGTGGCAAAAGACGTGGTGCAAACATGGGAATTATTGAAGCATGGCATCCAGATGTTGAAAAATTCATTACAAACAAAACTGAACCTGGTGTTTTAGAAAACTTTAACGTCAGTGTTGGTATTTGGGAAGATTTCTGGAATGCACTTGTAAACACTGAAGATGGAAATTACATTTTAAGAAGTCCACGTGACAGAAAACCAGTTAAAGAAATTAATGCACACCAATTAATTGATCTAATTGCATTATCTGCATGGAAAAGTGCAGAACCTGGTTTGATCTTCTTTGATCAAATTAACAAATACAATGTATTTGCTAAAGCAAGACAAGCTCCACTTAGAGCAACAAATCCATGTGGTGAACAAAGTCTTTACCCATACGAATCTTGTAATCTAGGTTCAATCAATTTAGTAAACTTTGCACAAAAACAAGCAGATGGTTCTTATGAATTTGATTGGCAAGGATATGAGGAAATCATTAGAAAAACAACAAGATTTTTGGATAACATCATTGATGTAAATCATTATCCAGTTCCAGAAATCAATGTAGCCTCAAAAGAATCTAGAAGAATTGGATTAGGAGTAATGGGAGTAGCCGATTTACTATACAAACTCAAAATCCCATATAATTCCAAAGAAGGTTATGAACTCCAATCAAAACTCTCTGAAGCCTTAACTTACTATTCTATGGAAGAAAGTGTTGCACTTGCTACTTCTCGTGGTGAGTTCCCATTATGCGCAAAGACAGAATATCCTGAAGGTAAAATTCCAGTAGCTGGATATTATGAAAAATCTCAAAGCGCTCATTCCTTTGAATGGGGTCCATTAATTGAAAAGATCAAAAAGCACGGAATTAGAAATGTACTAACTACTACAGTAGCACCAACTGGTACACTTTCTATGATTGCAGATTGTTCTAATGGAATGGAACCAGCATTTGCACTTGTATTTGAGAAAAGAGTAACTGTTGGAAGATTCTTCTATACAAACAAGATTCTTGAAGAAGCCCTCAGAAGTGAAGGTCTTTACACTGATGAAATCCTTGAGAAAATCGCTGACAACTATGGTTCATTGAGAGGAATTGATGAAATTCCACAATGGATGCAAGATGTCTTTGTTACTGCAATGGATATTCATTGGGCGGATCACCTCATGGCTCAAAGTGTATGGCAAGATTGGATTGGAAATGCAATTGCAAAGACAATCAATATGCCATATGATGTAACAGCTGAAGATGTCAAATCATCATACTTGTTGGCTCATGAACTTGGACTAAAAGGTATGACTGTATATCGTGATGGTTCTAGACACAAACAAGTTCTTCACATGACAAGTGAAAATGCAGAAAAAACATTTGAAGTAACCCCTAGTCAATACATGACTGATTACATCAATGAAAATATTACAAACAACTACATCAAAACACAAGTAGCTGCATCTCTGGCACTAAAAGTTCATGATGAAGAAATTAAGATTGAAGCTCCAAAACAAGAAGAAGTTTCAGAGGAACGTTTGTGTCCTACATGTAAAAACAATCTTGTATTTGTAGAAGGTTGTAGTATCTGTATTGAATGTGGATACAGTGGTTGTACTTCTGGATAAATAACAGAATCACAACTTTTTTACTTTCTTTTATTTTGTTATCCTCATGGATAAGAGAAAACTAGGCTTAATTCCTGTATTTATTGCAATTGCTATAGTTTTTGCTTTACTTTCTCTTGATGATATTACATTTGAAAATAGTGAAATCCAACCTACAATTTCAACTCAATCAAACAACGATTCAATTGGTTTGGTGATTAATTCTCCTTCATCATCAGTTACATTAAATCAACTTGATGAAATTTTTACTGATGCTTCATCATCTGGAATTGGCCGAAGTAATGTTTACCTATATTGGAATATAATAGAACCTGTCGAAGGAAAATTTGATTGGTCACAATCTGATATTTTAATGGGATTAAATCAAAAAAATGATCATAAAGTAACTTTATACTTTTCAGTAATTAATGGAGAAACTCTCGGACCATTTCCAAAATGGATTGGAAAACCTACACTAAATGGAATTAATCAAGATGAATTGGTTACGGTTTTAGACGCAATTCTTTCACGTTATCATATTATTGATTCAGTAATTATTGCTGGTGAAACTGAATCACAATTTAGATTTAATGAACGATTTATTCCAGTATATCAAGAATTATTTTCTAATGTATATGATAGAATTAAAGAAAAACATCCTGATGTAAAAATTGGGAATTCATTTGCTTTGCATCAAGTATTGAATAAAAATCTGAAAAATATTGTAGATGACTTGGCATTAGGTGATTTTGTGGCATTTTCATACGCACCAACTGATTCGTTAAATGAAATTAGTAAAAATGCTGATGAATCTATTGAGGATTTAAATCAGATATTTGAAATGATACCAAATAAAAAAATTGGATTATTTGAAATAAGTTGGAGTACATCTGATTTTGTAGAAGGAGATGATGTTTCTCAAAAAATATTTGTTGAAAAATTATTTGATTTTTACGCTCAAAATGAATCAAAAATTGAATTTATGACATGGTATAGGTACATTGATCAAGAAGCAAATAGTTGTGTAAAAGAAGAGCAAAAAATTGGTGATCAAACAATCACATTAGGAGGCGGTTC
>REGF01000063.1 GCA_003702465.1 Candidatus Nitrosomarinus sp.
AATTTCCCTTTGCATCATTTGCAGTTCCTGAATTTATTTTCTCTCCTAATTCATTTGTAATAATCAAATTTAAAATTTCACCAGTAAATAATGGTAAAGAACTTGGCATATTAGAAGAACTAACTATATGTTTAACACTAATTTCTCCATTTGTGTTTATTTTAACCTCAATTGATTCTTGTTTTGCTTCTGAACCTATCGTTAATTGTCCATAAACTGTTGGAATTACAGTAATTAATCCTAAAATTATAATTGCAGAAATTATTTTTGAGTTCATTTATTCTAAAGTGACTTTAGTCATTACTACTTTTTCTAATGGGCAATCATTTCCATCTCTATCCATGTTGACAATTTTGTCTGCTACATCCATTCCCTCTTTGACTTGACCAAATACTGTGTATTGTCTATCTAAAAATGCACTATCTGATGTTACAATGAAGAATTGTGAGCCTGCACTATCTGGATCTTGTGCTCTAGCCATTGAGACAATTCCCCTTAAATGTGATCTTGAACTAAATTCTGCTTTAACATTGTATCCTGGTCCACCCATTCCCCAAGAACCTTTATTGTCAGTTTTTGTATTTGGGTCTCCACCTTGAATCATAAATCCAGGAATAACTCTATGAAATAATGTTCCATCATAAAATCCATCTTTAGCTAATTTTTCAAAATTTCTTACAGTTTCTGGAGCTAAGTCTGGTAATAATTCAAATGAAATTTTTCCATGATTAGTTTCAATATTTGCAGTAGTCATAAAGTTGAGGAGATTAAATTATCATAAAAGTCTTTTTGATAATTCATCTGAAATTTTTCTATACTTTTTTAGATTTTTTTAAAAAAATTACAAATTGTTTTTGAATTTGGTATTAAAGAAATTAAGATTTTGTTCTTAACAATTCTAGGAAATTATTTTTGATATCTATTTTTTTTAAATTTTCAAGTTATAGTGTTATATAGATCGATAAGAAATATGATCTATTGAGTCGTACCAACCAAAGCACGATAATTAAAGAAGCAATTAATTCCTATTTAGATAAAGGAGTTACTGACAAACAAGACATCTATACCAAAGTAGTTGATGAACTAGGTGTTCCAAGACCTACAGTACGAAGGGTTGCAAGGGATCTAAGAACTGAATTATTACAAAAGATCCAAATCTTACAATCTGATATGCCTAAAGTCTCTAGTACTACTGAAGAATCAGAGTAAAATCAGCTCCTTTTCCTTTTTAATTCTTTTATTTTCTGAAAACTAGCATTACTATTATAAAGAATGAATTTTTGCACTATTTTATGGGATATTGGAAAAATCATATGGCAACCATCATTACAGGAGCAACAGCCGCTGTTTTTACTGGACTTTGGCCAGCATTCTATGATTATGCACCAATTCTAAATTTCGTCTTTATCATGACAGTCCCAATTACATGGTTTATGGTCCTAACTTGTTGGCTATCTCAAAAGAGTGCCGATTTTGCACATCATCATGGTCATGAATATGTTGTTCATCAAAAAAAAAGCTTGAGTAATTCACAAACAGTTCAAGTTGAAGTTCCAAAACAAGTTAATCTTAATGATATCAAACAAATCCAAGATGATTTATCTTCAGAATTAAATGAATTAAAGTCATCAGTAGAACTAAAAGATGATGAAATTGAAAGATTAAATCAAGAAATTTCTAATCTCAAAACACTTGTTCAAATTGAATCATTAAAAGCTGAATTAGCAAATCTAAAGGCTTTATCATCTAAAAGAAAATAACTTTAATCTTTACAGTGACAAGTAACTACACCGTGATTTCTTTTACAATCAGGACAACTTACTGCTCCACCATAATGACATTTACATGAACATAATTCAGTTGGATCTTTTTTTAAACTCAATATAGTTAGTTAACAAGAATAGTATTTGACTTTTGCAATATTGAAATAATTTTTATTCTTTTTTTAATTTAGATGCAAGTTCTAATGTTTCATCTACCATTTCTTTTAATCTATTTTTTGCATCTTCATCTGAAATTTGATTATCTGTAAATATTTCAGTTGTTAAATACACTGCTTTTGGATTTGTAACTACTCTAAAGTATGATAACAATTGTGTTATTACTGTTTGAACATCAACAAAACCAATATTTCCAGCAGCTAAAATTGCCATTCCTGCAACTTTTCCTTCTGTTTTTTTGTAATCAACATATTCAAAGAGATTTTTTAATGCAGAACTAAAAAATGAGTTGTAAATTGGTGAACCAATTAACCATACATCTGCTTCCATTATGTCTTTTGCAGCATTTTTAGTTGCTTCGTTATATTCTACATCAAATCCTCTATAACATTCAATTTCACCCTCTGAAAGATTGATAAATTTAGTCTCTGAATTTTTTGACTTGGTATACTCATTAACATATTTCATAATTATCTGTGTATTGCCAGTTTTTCTTGGACTGCCTGAAATGACTACAATTTTCATATTTTTGACTAATGTTCTTTGTATTTAATACCTACAATTTTTAAAATTGAACGGGCTTGGAGGGCTTCGATCCCTCGACCTGTAACTTAGGAGGCTACTGCGCTATCCATGTTGCGCGTCAAATTTGACTCTGCGCTACAAGCCCAGCAGAAAAAATCTTCTAAATTATTTAAGCCTAATCAAGATTTGTTTGAATCAAATCTTGAATTTGTTTCCAATCATTATTTTTTTTATCTTCCCATTTTTCGTAATATACAACATCTTTTAGATCTAATCTTGGTAACCATTTTGCAGTTTCAAGATCTGGTTTGTCTGCAAACTCATTAACATATCCTAAACACAAGTATGCAACAGGAACAACATGTTCTGGTAAATTAAGAGCATCTTTTAGAATTTCATTTGATAAAATACTGACCCAACCTAATCCAACCCCTTCAGTTCTTGCTGATAACCACAAATTTTGAATTGCACAACAGACACTATACAATCCAGCTTCTGGAATACTGGATCTGCCTATTACAAATGGCCCAAATTTTGTTGGATCATATGTTACGCAAAGATTTACAGGTGATTCTAAAATTCCTTCTAGCTTAAAGGACATGTATTTTGATTTTTTTGGCTCTTCAACTATTTGTGAAGAACGTCTTTTTTCCTCATCAAATGACTCTTTGATTTTCTTTTTTGTTTCTTGATCTTTAATTAAAATAAAATTCCATGGTTGGGAAAATCCTACTGACGGCGCATGATGTGCTGCATGAAGAATTTTTGATAATTTTTCATCTTCAATTGGTTTTGATATAAAATGTGATCTAACATCTCTTCTAGAATAAATTGCCTTGTAAAATCCCCTTTTTTCCTCATCAGTAAAATCCTCTTTCATGTTTATACCTATTTTCTCTTTTTATTCAGCCTTTCTTTTTTTAAACGTTAATAATGTCTGAACCTTGATTTTAACTTCAAAGGGCCGGTGGTCTAGTTTGGTTATGATACTGCCTCGACACGGCAGTGACCGAGAGTTCAAATCTCTCCCGGCCCATTTATTCTATTTTTCAGTTCTAAACTCATTTTCACCAATACTCCAAGTTGTTTGAGTAGTGATGATTCCTTCAGCAACAAATTTTCCTATTTTGTCATTTACCATGTCTTCATAAGTTTCTGTACTAACATTATCTTTGCTCAAAACAAATGTACTTTTCAAAGGAACTTCAGAACCTGCATAAAAAATTGCTCTTCCTGGTAATGCAACATCTTCAGTAGAATATTCTCCAGAACCTAATGATTCTCCATCTCCAAATAATTCATAGGCAATTAATGAAACAGTAAATGTTTTCTCACTATGATTTTTTACAAGATATGTAATGTTGAATTTTGATTCATTTTCTCCCGATTCTCTTAATGTGATATCTGTTAATTGAATTTCAACTTGATTTAATGACACATTGTCTAAACTTGCATAATATACAATTCCTCCCATTAATGCTAAAACTCCAGCTATTGCTGCATAAACTGTTAATCTACTTTGTAATGCCAACTTAATTTGACATTTTATCTATAAGTAAAAAATGTTGTCAAGATCCAAATACATAATATTTGATACAATATTTGATAAATTATGGCTGCAATCGAACAAGCAATTCTTACTTGGATTCATCTTGTTTCAGCTGCAATATGGGTTGGCGGTTCATTATTTATTGGAATAGTATTTTCACCTCTTCTAAAAACTATGACTAATTCTGTTCAAGAAAGAATGCAAATAATGATTAGAGTTGGAAAACGATTTAACAAAATTGCAGTTCCTTCATTAATTATTTTAATGGCAACTGGTATGTATAATTCTCATCTCATTTTAGGTAAATCCAATATTCTTTTTGAAACTAGTTATGGACAATTCCTAACTATCAAAATGATTCTTGTAGTAATTTTGATTATAACATATGCTGTACATGTTAGAGTTATTCGTAAAGATGTTGAAGAAAGAATTATGTCAAATCAAATGTCCGAGCCTGAAATTCAAAAATTACGAAAAAAGATTATAATTCTTGGTGAAATCACAGTAGTAATTTCACTTGCAATTCTATTTTTAGCATCGTTACTTGATGCTGGTGTTTGATACACCTTCAATTATTACTTCAAAACCTTTTGATGTTTTTCCAATTCCATATCTACATCCAGTAATTTTTGACGTTACAAACAGATTTGTCTCTAAATGCTTTGTTATTTCACTAACCTCAAACTTTGTTTTTTTCCAACCTAAACTTAGAGGTACAACTAACATATCTGCCAAATTTTTATCTACTCCAAAAAAATTATCTAAAATTTCTTCAATTTTCAAATCAAATTTTTCTATTTTTTTATCAAATAACCCATCTATACCAAAAATCGAATTATCTTCAATACTGTAAATTAATATCGAAGCTCCTGAATCAATTGCTTCTTCTTCTTTTATCTCAACATCAATTTCAAAATTATTTTTTTTAATTTCTTCTTCAATTTTTTTTACATTTTCTTTAATTACTGAGATTGAAATTTTTGAAAATGTACATTTCAATTTCAATTTCTGTATTTTTCTTTTTGAAAAATTTATTGATTTAACATTTGCTGGATATACTTCTAATTTTATTTCTCCTCCACCTTTTGGAAAATATCCTCTTTTTTTTATTTTCAAATCAAATGTTATTCCAATTCTAGAATATGCTTCTTTAAGTACATAATTTGTATAATTCATTGTTGGGCTCCAAAGAACATCTGTTCCTCCTTTTACAATCAAACTGAGTTTCTTTTTTGAAATAGATACTGCTGGAATCAAAACTTGTAAAATTAAACCAATACTTCCTGCCGTTTTTACATCTTCAATTAATTCTGAATTTTTTATTTCTCCTGGAATAAATTTTAATTCTGTTGATCCAAGTTTATCACCCATTACTTTTGCATTTGAAATTTTTTGTAAAATCTTAATTGCTGTAAGATGTTGAGGTTTTAATCCACTATTTTTTCTATTTTTTCTAATATTTTCTAAATGAATTGGTTGATTTGTGATACATGATAATGTAATTGCAGAACGTACAATTTGTCCACCACCTTCCCCATGAGCTCCATTAATTTTTAAAAATTCCATATCCTTACTTCTTTTCACTGTTAATGATAGTTTTTTAAAAAGTCATTTCCTATATTTTATATGAATGGTTTGCTAATAGGAAGATTTCAACCATTTCACTTAGGTCATCTTGAAGCATTACAATTTGCGTTATCAAAAATTGATAAACTTTGGTTAGGCTTAGGTAGTTCAAATAAACCAATGGAAAAAACTAATCCATTTTCTGTTGAAGAAAGAAAACAAATGATTATGTCTTCTATTGATGATTCAATTAAAAATAAAATTTCAATTTTTCCAATTCCAGATTTAGATAATCATGTTAAGTGGATTGAAAATATTGATACTATAGTTCCAGATTACCAAATTGTTTTTTCAAACGATCCAATGACTGAACATTTGTATTCAAAAAGAAATGTCAATGTGATGACAATTCCATTTTTTAAAAGAGACCAATTATCTGGTACTAGATTAAGGGATTTGATAAAAAGCGATCAGAAATGGGATGATTTAGTTCCAGAAGGAACTAAACTTCTTTTACAAAAATTTGACGCAAAAAATCGACTAAAAATTCTTTAATTATAAATAAGCCTGAGCCTAACAAAATTTGAAGATATTTTGGAATACTTAGTAATGTTACCTGGTCCAACAAATGTACCTGAACGTGTTACTAGAGCAATGATTGAACCTTCTATTAATCACAGAAGTGATGATTTTGT
>REGF01000064.1 GCA_003702465.1 Candidatus Nitrosomarinus sp.
ACAAAAATTTATAAAAATAATTCAAACTCTTTTGAAATTCAAAAAGGCCCCATCTTTCATAATTTTGTTTTAGCCGATGAAATTAATCGTGCTCCACCAAAAGTTCAATCTGCATTATTAGAATCAATGCAAGAAAAACAAGTAAGTATTCATGGAGAAACTTTTCAATTAGAAAAACCATTTTTAGTACTTGCAACACAAAATCCAATTGAAAATGAAGGAACATACAAACTTCCAGAAGCACAAGTTGATAGATTTGCATTAAAAATTTTAATTAAATATCCTAGCAAGGAAGATGAAATTAAAATCATTGAGAAAAACACAATTAATGTAGAAACAAAATCAAAACCAATTTTAAAAGCAAAAGAAATTTTGCAGATGCAAGAATTTAATTCAAAAATTTATGCTGACGATATTATTTTAAAATATGTTGCAAATATTATAGATGCAACAAGAAATCCAGATAATTATGAATTAGATTTACAAAATATAATTGAATTTGGTGCATCACCTAGAGCATCAATTTGGTTAATTAAAGCAGCAAAAGCTAATGCTATGATTAATGGAAGAGGATTTGTTATTCCTGAAGACATTAAAGAAGTTGCTCACGAGGTATTACGTCATCGATTAATTTTAACATTTGAAGCAGAAGCTGATGAAATTAATTCAGATAAAGTAATAGATACAATTCTTGACAAAATACCATCACCATAAAAATGAGCAAAATTTCAGAGTTACTGCGTCAAATTAAAAATTTAGAAATTCAAACTAAAGATCTTGTAGAAGGAGTAGAATCTGGTGCCTATAACTCAAAATTTAGAGGAAGAGGCATAGAATTTTCAGAAGTTAGAGAGTACATTCCAGGAGACGATGTAAAAAGAATAGATTGGAACGTGTCAGCAAGACATAATTCACTATATGTGAAGGAATTCGTTGAAGAAAATGAATTAAACATTTACCTAATTGTAGACTTGTCTGCAAGTACCAATTTTGGATTTACAAAATCAAAACTTGATTTGAGTTTTGAAGTTGCAGTATCACTAATGTTTCTAGCATTAAAAAATAATGACAGATTAGGATTAGGCATATTTACAAACAAATTAGAAAAATTTATTCCTTCAAGAAAAGGTAAACGACAATTACTAAGAATAATTAAAGAATTAATTGAATATGAACCAAAAAATAAAGAAACAGATATTTTACAATCCCTATCTGCTTTAAAAAATAAATTAAAACGAAAAAGTGTCATATACATTATTTCAGATTTTCTTTCAGATGATTATGAAAAGCCATTAAAATTTTTAAAATTACATCACGAAGTAATTTTGATAAATATTTCAGACATTAAGGAAAGAGAAATTCCAAACATAGGTTATGCTTACATTGAAGATGCAGAAACTGGAGAACAAATTCTTGTTAATACATCAAGTGAAACTTTTCAAAAACAATATTCAGAATTAATGAAACAAAAAATTGAAGAGAATCAAAACAGTATGAAAAAAATCGGAATCGATATGATTAATTTAACTGATCAAGAATCATTTGACATTACAATAAACAGATACTTTAGAAATAAATGGAGAATGAAAAATTAATGGAATTTGGATTCATTAATGCATTTTTTCTTTTTTTAATAATTCCACTTTTAGTATTTATTTACTACAGGTATAATTCAAATAAAAAAGAGTCAATTCTAAAATTTAGTACATTAAAGATTATCAAACAAACAAATGCCAAAAACAATGCATTTAGAAAGCATATTCCATTTGTACTAGTTTTAGTTGTACTGTCTTTGATAATTATTGCATTAGCAAATCCGCAAATTGTAACTATGGGAAATGAAAAAGGAGTTAATTTGGGAATAGTCCTAGATGGTTCTGAAAGTATGGCTGCTTCAGATTATGAGCCTACAAGATTAGATGCAGCAAAAAATGCCATTACATCCCTAGTCACAAAAACTGGTGAAACAAGTAATGTGGGTGTTGTATTATTTGAAACTGGAGCTGGAACTATCTCATATCTATCCCCAATTAAAGAAAAAACACTAACCTCAATCTCATCTATTCAACAAGGAACAGGTGCTACTGCAATGGGAGATGGATTATCGTTAGGAGTAGATATGGTTTCATCTATTTTAGATAAAAAAAGAGTAATTATTCTTCTTAGTGATGGAATACATAATTCAGGATTAGTAACACCTGAACAAGCTACACAATATGCAGTTTTAAACAATGTACAAGTTCACACAATTGGAATTGGTTCAGAAGAACCAGTTTATCTTCGAGATGACATATACGGCGAACCACAATTTGCCGAATTAGATGAAGAAACACTTCAAAAAATTGCTAGCAGTACAGGAGGAAATTATTTCAAATCATTAGATGAACAGACTTTAAATCAAATATTATTGGAATTAAAAACAAATCTGGAATATGAAACTGAATTGTCAACAATTAGAGATTGGTTTATTGGTTCAGCGATCATTATTCTTTTAATAGATATTTACATTATTTATGGAAGATTTAGAATAGCTGCTTGAAAATAATTTTTAAATTTTTAATAGCGATCAATTTTATGTGAAAAAGTTAAACACCCATGTAATTTTTTTTAAATTTAATTTTTAACAAAAAGATAATTCTATTGTTTATAGAGTCAGAGACATCTTGCGGCGTTAGCTGGATGAGCCCAATGCTCACATAAACTAGTTAATGCATTACAGAGTCTCCAAAATAACGGAGACTGACTTTTTTTTCAGAGAATAAAAGAATGAAAATTAATTAATTAATTTTACAATCAAATCAATATGCCATTAGATAAGATAAAAGACGTTGAAGAATATGCAGAAACTCACAAATCTTCAGTTTTACATATTAAAAATAATCCAGTTGCATGTATCTTAGAGAAAAATTCTAAAAACATATTAAAATTTCAATCAATAGAAAATAGCTTTGAAATTAAAGCAAGTTTGAGAGGATTTTTAAACAAACATGAAGAAATTGGATTAATAATTGGATGTAAATTTAAAATTCAAGTTAATGAACAACTATTGGAATACACAGTTTATCCATCAACAGATTTTATTGATTCAGTAATTTTCAATGAAATGATATTCATTATTGATAATGAAATGAATCAAATTTTTTCTTGTAAAATTTTAACTGATCAATTTGTTAAAACAAAATCAGAATTTGATAAATTTAAAAAAATATCAAATGATTAGATTGTAGAAAGGAGTTTCTTTTTTTTCTCTTGAAATTCTTTAGCAGTGATTACTCCAGCATCTTTTAGTCGTGCCAAGTTTTCTAAAAGTTCAAGATTTTCTTTTTTAGAGGCCTTTAGAGATTTACCTGCATCAACTGTTTTTTGAATTTTTGATTTTGCAGTAGTCTTTAATTTAGAACTCAATATTTGATGCTTACCAGAAATTTTTTCACTAATTTCAAATCCTTTACGTTTTGCTTGTTTAACAATTTCTTGAGATTTTTGTTTAGTTACATCATCAATTAATTTAAGATTTTTTGCCATTTTACTAATTTCTTGAGTCTTTTTCTTAGCTAAACGAGTTTGATATTTTAGATCTTTTAATATTTCAGTTTTAGTTTTTTGTTCAAATCTTCGAGTATATTCTTGAATTACCAATACAGGGAATGGAGAATATTCTACATCAGAATAATAGCGAATAATTGTCTCATCAGATAATTTTTTCAAATATTCTTTAAATGATGCTTCTGATTTTAGTGCCATAAAGTGATTTTAATTAATCATCATAAAAACATTATAGAATAGATCTTTGAATCTAATTTGTCCAAATAGGCTGAGTTTTTAACCATTTTATTAAATCGGCATACAAACTGCTTTTTTGCATGTTTAAGACACCTATTTCTAAATTTGTGGAGGATTTTACAGTTTTAGAATAATTTTCATATTTAGCAAATATCACTTTGTCTAAAAACATTTCATTATTCATTTCTTTTTTTGCTAATTCTTCTGATTCAGTCATTGCAAAACTAGCAAATAATACTCCATCTACCCAATATGCGTTAGCAGATTCCAATGAAGACATCATACCAATAAGATCATCAAGACTGAGTTGAATCATATCACGAACGTAAATTTTATCATATGGTTTATGAACAAATTCTGTCATGAAAATATCTATTTTTAGAGATTTATGTATATTTGTAAATTTAATAAAAGTGATTTTCTAAAGAGAGTACATGTCAGAATCGTCAGATAATCCTGCAGAACATGAATTATTTGTAACAGAATTTCCAAAAGGGAATTTTGGAATTGTAGATTATCTTCAAGGTCGCGTACATTTTGCATTAATGGATCAAATGAAATTAATGCATAAATCAGGAATGAGTCAAGTACAAATCAAAGAAGCAATATTAAAAACTGTAACAGAGATTGTAGAAAATTTTGAACCACAAAAAGAGTCAGAAAGTTCTTGATTCTAATTTACTAGATTCCATCATCAGGATTTTATGACATTTACAATAGCAATTTGTATGAGGTAAATCATTATCATTTCTATATTTACACTCTTTAGTATGTTCTAAAATCAATTTTCTCACGACAGTTGAATTTTTTACTTTAGATCTACAAAATAAATCTATGAAAATAAAACAAGTAATTTAGAAGAAGACGACTAAATTATGGTGTATTTCTAAAATTAGAAATTAACCAAAATTAGTCAATCACTCTTCTGAAATTAACCATGATGAGCCTATAGCGTCTTCCCAGGTAGTGGAATTATTGTTATCATTCATGAATAAAGTAAAACAAATTTGCATTTAAAAGAGATGAACGATTGATCAGTAGGAATGTTAAGAATGATTTGATAGAAAGAAGTTTTTATTCAGTTTTCATGTACTGTTTTAAAAAAATGATGAATGAAATTATTCAAAAATTTCTGTAATTAAGTTAGGCATCACATTTGCACTTGTGTCTCGAATAGTCAAATCCATATCTTTGCTCATAATTGTCTCCTCAGGATTTACTTCAATTAAAGTAGCATCATTTTCTTTTGCAAATATTGGCAAAGTGTTTGCAGGAGATACAACAAGAGAAGTTCCTGCAATAATCATCACGTCACAAGAACTAGAATGAATTAAAGCTTTTTCCCATACGTCTTGTGGTAAAGATTCACCAAACCAAACAACATCAGGTCTTAAAATATTTCCACATTTGCACATGGGTGGTAAATTATTAAATTCATTAATCAAATCATCTACAAAATCACAAACAGTGCATTTGATTCTTACAATACTTCCATGTAATTCTAATACATTATTGCTTCCAGCTCTTTGATGTAAACCATCAATATTTTGTGTTAAGATTACAACATCACAATATTTTTCCAGTTGTGCAATGGCAATATGACCTGCATTTGGGATTGCAGAAAAGATGTTTGTTCTACGTTCGGCATACCATTCCCACACTAATTTTGGATCATCATAAAATGCATCAATTGTAGCTAGTTTCATAGCATCATAATTACGCCACAAACCATCTTTTCCACGAAATGTAGGAATGCCACTCTCTTGAGAAATTCCAGCACCAGTTACAATTACAATTTTTTTAGCATTTTTTAATTTATTTTTTACAAGTTCAAACATACTTTTTCACCGTTAATAAATTTGAAATTAGATATAAGTTGATGTTTTTCCAATGAACAATTTAAAATAATTTTGAATTGTAAATAGAATATGAATTAGAAATCTAATTCTCATTATTTGGATTGTTATGAGCAGTTCTTTCAAAATAATATTCTTGCTTTTTCAAATCTTTTTCTGATATGATTCTACATTTTCTCATTGGAACAAGTCGAGAAATTTGTTCATATGTACTCATATCTCTAACGTCAGCTGCAAATGCAATTTGTAGTAAAGGAGGTTTTTCTTCAATCATAGGTTTTGCTTGTTCATAACCCCCACTTTGAATCATACCAGTTCTAAAAAGGCCAATATGTGCAGAGCTTTTGGAAATCTGAGGATCTTCATAACAACATATTGAAAATTCACCATTATTCTTTTCTACAATTGTTAATCGTGTAAATTTATCACTCCATTCCTCTATTTCTTGTGCAATTGTTGTTGCTTCTTTTTTATCTTCAAAAACTGTTGATACTACTAATCTATCTTTTTCATAAGCCCAGGAAATACCGTAAAAATTTTCATGCCAAT
>REGF01000065.1:0-2306 GCA_003702465.1 Candidatus Nitrosomarinus sp.
AAAGTTTGGAATGAAAAGAAATCACAAAATTTATCATTAAAAGATTCAATTAAAGTAGAGATTCCAGAAATTTTGCAGCCATTCAAAAAAGATTTGAAATCAATGCATAATTTATTAGATTAATTAGCAAATTCTGTGTATAATTAGCACTATATATAAAAAATATTAGTTTTAAATATACGAAAAAAGTTTTCACATTATTGGCAAAAGAATACGAAAGTTTCTTAGATGAATTAAAAACAATATGTCCAGAATTGCCTGAAGGAGATGTTAAAAATATTACAAATGATTCTAGTTTAGCCACGCTAGAGGACTTTACAAAAGCAAAATTTGTAAATTATAATGCAAAAAGAAAGGATCTCTATAAACTAAGTATGGACATTGAAGCATATGCTGTAAAGAATTATGTTCCATTATTAGCTACTTTTGAAACTGAAAATCTTTACAAATATGTACAAAAAAGATATACAGATATTTTGAAAAAAATCCCTCATGCATGGGTAATTGGAGGTTTTGATGATCCATTTTTGATTCCACCAGAAACAGTACCACAAACTGCAGAAATTCTAAGTTGTCTAGATACAAACATCGAAAAAATGTGGATTGTAGTAACAAAAGGCCCAGATGGACCATTTGGTCTAGTAGCTGAAGATTTAGGTGATGGAAATTTTAGAGGATTTTTCACAATGGATAATAAAATAATTGAAAAAGTTATTTCCATTATCAACAAAACAATGCGTATTGAAATTAGTTTCAATAAAAATTGATTTTAAAATAAAATTAATAGAAAAAAATTATTAAAATAAAAATTATTTAGTTGTGTCTTGGTGTAGCTACTCCAGTAACCTTAACAATTTGTGGGTCTGCGGTAACTTTTTCTATATGTTTTACACCCATTAGCCCAGAGAAGATAACTCCATCGCCCCACTTGTTTGTGGAGATTTCTATTGGAAATTTATCACGTGCTTCTTCTTGTTTTTGTTTTAGATCAACACCAGCTTCGTATGTCACATCAAGATGAACGTGTGGTATGTTTGGTCCCACGTATTTTTTCAAATTAATCTCAAATAACATAACTTTGATTAACAGTTCGGTATCGATTTTTGGATGAATGGCTTTGACCTGTTCATAAAACTGCTCAAAATATGGTAATACTGAGCTAGTTGTAGTTTGTTCTGTCATGTGATTTCTTAAATTTTATTATATTTAATTGGTAATAAACGTGTAATCTAGTGCCAAAATTATACATTATAGGGATAATTATCTACTGATCAATTAATTTTTCAAAGTATTTGTTAGATTAACAAAATATTTGTGCACTGAAATATCACTGGTTAGTTCAGGATGAAATGCAACTCCAATCAAATTATTTTTTTTAACTGCAACAATTTTTTCATTGAATTTTGACAAGACTTCAACGTCAGAACCCACATCAGAAATTGATGGTGCTCTTATGAAAACACCATTAAATGAAGGAATTCCAATAGAGTTTAAAGAAATATCAGACTCAAAAGATTCTCTTTGACGTCCAAAAGAATTTCGCTCTAGTTTAATATCCAACATATCTAATAATGGCTGATCAATTTTTCCTACTACTTTATCTTGAGCATTTTTAGACAACAGTATCATTCCTGCACAAATTCCTAATACAGGCATTCCTTGTTCAATTTTTTCTTTTAAAATTTTCATAGCACCATTAGCAACAGATAATCTTCCAATTGTAGTACTTTCACCACCTGGAATAATAAGACCATCTACTTGAGAAATTTCATCAGGAGTTTTAACACTGATTACTGTTCCATCAATATCTAATGCATCAATTGCGGCTTTGGCTGAAAGCATATTCTCTAAAACATCTCCCTGAATTGATAATACACCAAGAGTCAGACTCATGCTGAACCTCCACGATCTTGCATACGTAAATCAAGTGTTTTAACATCTAATCCAGGAATTGATTGTCTTTCATCAATCATTTTTTGTGCTTCTTTAACTCTATCAGGTTCATTCCAAAAAGTAGTAGCCAAAACAATTGCATTTGCTCTTTCTTGTGCATCATCTGCACTGAAAATTCCTGAACCAACAAAGATACCATCACACCCTAATGACATTAAATATGCTGCATCAGCTGGTGTTGCAATTCCACCTGCTGCAAAATTTACAACAGGTAATCTACCTAGTTTTGCAGTTTGTTCTACTATATCATATGAAACTTTGAATTCTCTTGCCATACGTACCAAGTCTTGATTGTCACCAGAATCATAAATTGATTTGATTGTTCTTAATTCATCATTGACTTTTTTAATATG
>REGF01000065.1:2406-6055 GCA_003702465.1 Candidatus Nitrosomarinus sp.
TTGCAGTTTGTTCTACTATATCATATGAAACTTTGAATTCTCTTGCCATACGTACCAAGTCTTGATTGTCACCAGAATCATAAATTGATTTGATTGTTCTTAATTCATCATTGACTTTTTTAATATGTGTAATAGCTTCTGCAACATTTCCTGTTCCGGGTTCACCTTTAGTTCTAATCATTGATGCACCTTCTTCAATTCTTCTTAATGCTTCAGCTAAAGATCTTGCACCATTTACAACAGGTGTTGTTAAATCCCATTTCCAAATATGACGTAATTCATCAGCAGGGGTTAAAACTTCTGATTCATCAATCATATCAACATCAGTCTCTTGTAAAACTAAAGCTTCATTCACATGTCCAATTCTACACTTTGCCATAACAGGAATAGTAACAGAATCCATTATCTCTTCAATAATTTTTATACTTGCAGTTCTTGCAACACCTCCAGCTTTTCTAACTTCAGATGGAAGTTTATCTAAAACCATTACAGAAACTGCACCAGCTTCTTGAGCAATTAATGCTTGTTCAACATTTGTAACATCCATAACAACACCATTTTTTTGCATATGAGCAAAACCTCGTTTTAATGTGCTTGAACCACGTATTGTATCAAAGGAATCTAACTTTTCACAAACAATTCCTCTAGCATTTACTCTTTCACCAGATAGTGGTAACATACAGTAATTTTTGCTAATGACTATTTGTACCTATTCACTAAATTCGGACATCACTTTATCTAATTCAGATTCAACCATGGTGATAATTGGTGGAATAAAATCTGGAGTTGCAGAAGATTCAGGCCAATGAATTTGGTTTACACGTCCATTAAGAGTGACTTTTACTGAAGATTTTTGGTAATCAGTGACATTTTGAAAAACTGAAAAAGTATTTGGGTCAATAGAAATAAAACCAGTTTCTTTAATCAATGCCTTAATTTTTTCCAAACTTTGTTTATCAATTTTTGATTTTATCGCAGGTTGAGGATATCCCTGTTCAGTAATTGTGTATTTTGTCTCTCCATCATTTTTTATTAAGAGAATTTCAGTTTTTTCTGCACCAGTTCTTTCGGCAATTCCATTAGTGATTTTTTTTAATTGATGTTTTGTGAATTCGATTTCTATCTTATCAAAAGAGTTTGTAGCAGATACAGGAATTTCATTTTTTGTAATTAAAGGAACAGCAAGTAAAATTGCAACAATTACAGGAATTGCTCCCAATACAAAATAAACTGGTTTAACCATTGCTTCTTACAACACAATAATTGATTATTGCAAATAAATCTTGGTTAAAAATAAGTTAAAATTCAGGCAAATTGCTCTGATTCATGTGGGTTCGTAGCCTAGCCTGGTAGGGCGATGGTCTCCAAAACCATCGATCGTCGGTTCAAATCCGGTCGGGCCCATTTTTTATTTTTGATTTCTTAAAACATTCAATGCAGATCCATGTTTGAACCATTGAATCTGAGAGTCATTATATGAGTGATTTAACAAAATTTCTTCTTTATTTCCATCACTATGAGTAATAACACACGTAACTTGTTTTTGTGGTTCTAATTTATCTAAATTAATTAAACTGATTTTATCATCTTCCAGAATTTTTTCATAGTCATTTGGATCATTGAAAGTTAAAGCCAAAACACCTTGTTTTTTCAAATTTGTTTCATGAATTCTTGCTAAACTTTTTGTGATAACTGCAACACAACCCAAGTAACGCGGAGTCATTGCAGCATGTTCTCTACTACTTCCTTCACCATAGTTATTATCTCCAATAATTACCCAATTGAGACCTTGTTGCTTGTACTGTCTAGCAATTTTTGAAAATGGCTCAATTTCATTATTTAAAATATTTTTACCATTTCCTACTTGATCATTGAAAGCATTAACAGCACCCAATAACATATTGTCACTGAGATTATCTAAATGACCTCTAAGTGATAGCCATGCACCTGCAGGAGAAATATGATCTGTTGTACATTTTCCTTTTGCTTTAACCATTATTGGAAGTTCAACAAAGTCATTTCCATGCCATTTTTGAAAAGGTGCTAAACGTTGAAGACGTTTACTATTAGGATCTATTATGACTTCAACATCAGTTGAATCAGAAGGAGGGGCAATAAAAATTCCATCAGGTATCTTGAAGCCTTCTTCAGGTACTTCAGGTGCAATTGTTGGAGGTTCTAATTTGAATTTGGTTCCATCTGCTGCAGTAAGATCATCAGTTAACGGATTGAAAGATAATTTTCCACCCAAAGCTAATGCAATAATCATTTCAGGACTACCGATAAAATTTAGAGTTGAACGTTGTCCATCATTTCTACCAGGGAAATTTCTGTTAAATGAAGTAACAATTGAATTTTTTTCATTTTTTTCTAATTCAGGTCTATTCCATTGTCCAATACATGGTCCACATGCATTTGCTAATACTGTTGCACCAATTTCTTTAAGAGAATCCATTTGGCCATCTCTCTCAATTGTACCTCTAATTTGTTCAGAACCAGGAGTTACAAGTAATGGAATTTTTGATTTAATTCCTTTAGATTTTGCTTGTTTAGCTAAACTAGCTGCTCTTGACATATCTTCATACGAAGAGTTTGTACAACTTCCAATCAATGCAACAGAAATTGGATCTACATAATCATTAGAAGTTACATCATTTGCAAGTTCCGAAATTGATCTTGCCAAATCCGGTGTATGTGGTCCAACAATATGAGGTTCTAAAGTCGACAAATTAATTTCTATTATTTTATCAAAATATTTTTCAGGTTCAGATTCAACTTCGGGATCTGCAACTAAGAGTTCTTTATTTTGATTAGCTAATTCTGCAATTTCTTTTCTATTAGTGTATTTTAGATAAGTTTCCATCCTTTCATCGTAAGGAAATATAGAACAAGTGGCTCCAATTTCTGCACCCATATTTGTAATTGTAGCTTTTCCAGTACAACTAATAGATGAAGTTCCAGGACCAAAATATTCAACAATGGAGTTTGTTCCGCCTGAGACAGTTAGTTCTTCTGCAACTTTTAAAATAATATCTTTAGGTGCAGTCCAACCTGTTAATTCACCAGTAAGTTTTACACCAATTCTTTTTGGGTATAATAATTCCCATGGCATTCCAGCCATAGTTTCTGCAGCATCTAAACCACCAACACCAATTGCAATCATTCCAAGTCCACCTGCGTTTGGAGTATGTGAATCAGTTCCAATCATTAATCCACCAGGAAATGCATAATTTTCTAAAACTACTTGATGTATGATTCCTGCACCAGGTTTCCAAAATCCACAGCCATATTTTGCACATGCAGATTGTAAGAATTTGAAAACTTCACTATTTTCATCCAATGAAACTTTCATATCAGTATCACCTTCTACTTCAGCTCGAATTAGATGATCACAATGTACGGTAGTTGGCAAGGATGTTTGATTTAATTCTGCTTGCATAAATTGAAGCATAACCATTTGTCCTGTTACATCTTGTAGTGCAACTCGATCAGGTTTTAGAAAAACATAATCTTTTCCACCAGAAAAGTTTTTTTCAGAAATTTCATTAAAATGACCAGCTAGAATTTTTTCAGTTAATGTTAATGGTCTACCTACTACATTTCTAAATTTTGTAATATTTTCGTTTAATTTTTGATATACATTTGAAAC
>REGF01000066.1 GCA_003702465.1 Candidatus Nitrosomarinus sp.
TGGTGTGTAATCAAATATCATAAATGGTGAGTGTGTTGCATATAGAACCTGATTAGAACCTGCTAAGTCACTTAACAAATCTGAAATTCCCATTTGTTGTGTTGGATGAAGATTTCTTGCTGGTTCATCTAAAAGTAAAATTGCTTCTTTAAGTTCAGAACGTTGTGTTTCAGCTGCAAAATTTACAATAAATGAAAATGTCCATTTGAAACCTTCTGCACGTCTATTTAGTAATCCTGTATTTGTGATTGTTCCATCTTTATGAACATCTGAAATTACAACACTCATAATATTTCCTGGATTATATCTTAAATCAACATGAATAGGATCTCCTTTCCATGCTGGATTTAATTTTTTAGTTAATCTATTGCTTGCAGAATTGAGTAATTTAATACATTTTGATGGTTGTTCTTTTACTTCATCTAATTCATTCATATCTAACTCTGCTAAATAAAACAGATTTCTTACAGTTTCAGCTTTATCAAATTCTTCAATAAATTCAATTGAATTTTGTTGTTGTTCATTTTCTTTTCTTAGATATTCATTTAGATTGATATTTCCATAAATTTTCTTATAATCTGAAAAATATACGAATCTTGGATGTAAATCTGAATAAATAAAATTCCTTAATGCAACTTTTTGGCTTTCACCACTAAGAAGATTTGAAAATTTATTTTCTGGTTTTTGATAAATTTTTTCCCATTCTTCAAGTATTTTTGTTTCTTCAATTGCTATTACATGTAATTCATTACTAAACTCTGCCATTCCACTATCAAATGATTCTTGATTTTTTGGAACTTCTCCTTCAAATAATTTTGTGTTAATCTGGATTCTAATATGATTTGGTAAAGTGTCTAAAAACTCAAGAATTTCTTTTGTAAAATTTTCCCATGAATTAAGTCCTTCATCATTTGTATCACTAATTTCTGTTTCTTCAAAATCATATTGTACTTTTGGATTTCTATTTGTTCTAAATAATTTGATTTTTTTAATTTCTGGTAAATCCGGAAATTTTTCTTTAAGAATTTCAATCTCATAATCATTTAATTCAAATTCTCCTTCAGCTAATCTAATTTCCTCCTTTAATTCTTCAGTCATCTCATCACAGAGATCTAAGTCCGAAATTTTTTCATCTCTGTTAAGTAGTGTTAATGCTTGCAGAATTGTTGTTTTTCCACTTTCATTTCGTCCTACAAATGCAGCTAAGTCTCCTACCGTAATTTCACCAGAATCATGAATACATCGGTATGCTCTAACTCTGAATTTTCTAAGTCGCACATGCAATATCTACACGGATACGATTTAACTTATTCGTCACAATGTAGCCCTAGCCTCAATTTTTGCTAAATAGATATAAGGGAATTGCCTAGTTTAGTACAAAATGGTCTCTTCAAAGCAAATGATTGTATTTGTTTTACCTGTAATTTTCTCAATTGTTTTTGGATCTGCAGTAATGGCTGATACTCTTCAAAAACCTGATAGAGAATTGAATATGTGGCCTATGACCTTCTCTGGTGAATCTTCTCATGGAAAGTCTTCTCATGGTTCAGGTATTGAAATAATTGGGCTATCAAATCAATACACTGTTTCAGAACCTGTTCAAATTCAAGTAAAAATTAATGATTCTTCGCTAAGTTGTGGCGATCTTTATGTCACAATTTATGCATCTGGAAGTGATGATGTGGTGACACAAGGTGGATTTTTCAATCAATGTGTAAAAGATGGTAAATTATTTCCAAACAATGATTCCTTTTCAAAAATAGTTGATTCTCCTGGTTCTTACAAAATTGTTGCAGATATTGTTACTACTGATTTAACAAATATTTCTACTACTGGAACGTTTACTGTTAAATAGGAATGAATTATTCATAGAATAGTAGTAAATTGAATTTAGAAATGGTGATTATATGTCAAAATTAGAAGAAGCAAAAAAAATTAAAGCAGAAATTGAAGAATTAAAAAAGAAAACAAAAATTCTTGAAGCAAAACCAGCTAAAAAAGTAAAAAAGAAAGCTGCAGCAAAACCAGCTAAAAAAGAAACAAAGAAAGCTGCAGCAAAACCAGCTAAAAAAGAAACAAAGAAAGCTGCAGCAAAACCAGCTAAAAAAGAAACAAAGAAAGCTGCAGCAAAACCAGCTAAAAAAGAAACAAAGAAAGCTGCCGAAAAAGCTGAAAAACCAAAGAAATTAACTAAAAAAGAATTAGAAGAAGAAAAAAAGGCAGCAGAAAGAACTGTTGAAGAAGAATTAGAAGAACAATTAACAGAAGAAGAAATTGAAAATTTCCAAATTGAAAAAGTTGACATGGAGAGACTGACAAATAAAATTTGTGATATTTTAGCTGAGCGTGAATCTGATGGTATGTTGCAAAGTGAATTGTGGAAAAAATTGAAACTCTCCAGTCGTGATGGTTCGAGATTGTCATTGAAACTAGAAAGAATGGGTACTATCAATAGAGAAAAACTTCTTGAAAACGATCGTTGGACATACAAATTAATTTTAAAGAAAACTCCAATCAGTACTCAATCAATTGAAAATTCTCCTTGTTTAGTTTGCACTGTTGAACAAAAGTGTTCTTTAGATGGTGAAATAAGTCCAAAAACATGTCAATTAATTGAAGATTGGGTACTAGCTGAATACAAAAAACCGTCGAAGGCTAAAAAATGAAATTAGCTGATGCTCGAAAAGACCATTATCGTCGATTAGCTCACGAACAAGGATTCAGAGCTAGGTCTGCATACAAGTTAAAGGAATTAAATCAATCTTATCGATTAATTGGTCCTGGATTTTATGTATTAGATCTTGGTTGTGCTCCAGGTGGTTGGACTCAAGTTGCTGTAAAACTTGTTGGAAATCAAGGAAAAGTTATGGGAGTTGATTTATCTTATGTTGAAGAAATTCCAGGTGCACACATTGTTAGAGATAATATTGAAAATGAATCATTAGTAGATGATGTTTTATCTTATTTTGGTCGTAAAGTAGGCGCGGTAATATGTGATCTTTCACCTAAAGTTACAGGTAATTGGTCTGTTGATCATGCTCGACAAATTTCTCTAAATTATGATTGTACTAAAATCATGGATAAAGTATTAGCTCATAAGGGAAATGCTGTTTTCAAAGTATTTGACGGTGAGTATTCTTTGGAATTTAGAGATTATGTAAAGAAAAAATTTGCAAGAATCAATCTAACAAAACCAGATGCAAGTAGAAAACAAAGCAGTGAATTATACTGTGTTTGTATGGGTTTTACTGGATAAGTTAAAAATTCTAATTATTTCGTTAATGTTTGCATTTGTTCTAAACCCTGTTGGATCAAAAGATGTAACACTAGATGTAAATCCATTTTCTTTTAAATCTGATATTATTTTTTCCAATTTTGGTGGTGATGTTTTTGTTTTCTTTGCAATTTCATCTAAAGTATAATAAAATCCTGGCATCTCTGTTTCATCTGCACATTTGTTAATAGTTTTTTCACATGATTTTTGTATTTTTAAATTTGAACTTTCTGTAATCATCTCTTTTACAAATTCTTTATCAAAAATTTTTCCTATCCACAATGGTCCTGCAATACTATTTTTTGATTTACATAAATCACATTCTTGTTGTTGTTCAACAACAGTTTTTCTATGACCACAATTTTTACAATGCAAAATATATCCAATATTTTCTTCTTGATCTGTCCGATTCAAAATTTTTGTATATGTTCGATAATAATGCATTTCACTTTCAACAAACAATGGAATCATTGTTACTCCCAATCTGGCAGCAACTGATCTAAGACATCCTAAAATCAATCTGATGGCCATCTCATTACCGTATTCGACTCTAATTGGAATTCCTCCATATTTTCTCTTACAAGCTCCCTGAAAAAGGCCATTTAGTACTTGAAGATCTGTTGCAGCTACTGATAATATTCCTCCATGCATAGTTGCTCTAATCCCACAATCAAAAAATGCTGCTGGTGAACCAAATGGATCTATATCTACTATTGAGCCTCGATTTCCTTTTCTCGAATGTTCATTTAGGAATACACATGCTTCTTTTTCAGAAAATTCAATGTTGTTCAAATTATTTAGAATTGAAGAATTTTTTGCTAATTCTAATGCAGTTGGATTAAGATCATTAATTTTCATTTTTTCAACTTTTAATTCATTTGCTACACGTAATCCTCTTGCACCAACTCCTGACAATGATTCTAAGAAAATTTTTGGACCTTCAAATTTTTTTAAAAATGCTGCATATGCAATTATTGAAAAATCTCTATTTGTTTTTGCTCGTGGATTGAAAAATGCTGGTTTAATCGGTGGTACTTTTTCTGTCAGTGATTTTTTTGGAATTAATAATTTTGTATCTCCTTCTATAATTTCTTGAAATAATTCACTAGTTTCATTCATTTCTTTTTCTAATTCCTAATAACGTATAACGGTTTAATACTTGTATTTTAAGACAGAATTTGTGCAAATATGTGGAATTGATGATGCTGGACGTGGTTCAATGTTAGGACCTTTAGTAATTGCTGGAATTTCTTTAGAAAAAAAAAATTTACGTAAATTAACTGCACTTGGAGTCAAAGATTCAAAAAAATTATCTTCAAAATCCAGAAAAATTCTCTATAAAAAAATTATTGAAATTGTGGATGATTATTACATAGCAAAAATTCCTCCTCGTTCTATTGACGCAAGTGTGAAGAAACATCTTTTGAATAGTCTAGAAGCAAAATACATGGCAAAAGTAGTTTCAAAATTAGACGCTGATACCTCGTATGTTGATTCTTGTGATGTTAAACCTCTTAGATTTGGAAAAGAAATTTCTTTACTTTCTGATGGTCACAAAATTAAATCATATCATCATGCTGATAGTAAGTTTGTTGTAGTGTCTGCTGCATCCATTTTAGCAAAAGTTGCTAGAGATAAGGCAATTGAAAAATTAAACAAAACTCACAATCTTGGTAGTGGTTATCCTTCGGATTCCACTACAGTCAAATTTGTGACTAAATATTACAAAAAAAATCACATTATGCCTGTTTTTGTGAGAAAAAGCTGGAAACCTGTACAAAAAATTATGGGTAAAAATTAATTTTTGTATCTTGCTATGACCATTGCATGATCTTTATCATATGGATGTAGATCTATCGATTCTAAAATTTCAAATTTCTCTCTCAATTTATCAATCTCTTCTTCAACAATTTTCTTTGGTGCTTTTGTTACATCTATACTTCTTGTTTTTATTACTAGAAAGAATAATCCCTCTTTTTTTAAAAACATATCACAGTTGTCTATTGCAATTTTTGTTTGATCTGGTTGTGCAATATCTACATACACTACATCCACTTTTCCAAATACTGAAAAATATTCTTTAGGTTTTCTTGCATCTTGAAGAATTGGAATAATATTTTTTCTATATGATGCTACTCTGTCTAAGAAATCTCTTGCAACTCTACTTGCATGTTCTACTGCAAAAACTACTCCGTTAGGACCTACAATATCTGAAATATGACTAACAGTTGTTCCAGTTGATGCTCCTAAATACAATACTTTGCTGTTATTTTTAAATGGAAAATTTTCTAATCTATTCATAATTGATGCAGCTAATTTACTTCTAAATGGATCCCATAATCTGTATTCAATTCCTTTTTTGACAATTAATTTTTCTTTGTATACTTGATTTCCTGGAACTAAATTTTCAGTAGAAATTTTTTGTTCTCCTTCTGATTTTATCCAAAAATATGATTGATTATCTTCTTCCAAACTTCTTTCTCTTTTTACCTGAGTTTCTACTATCTCTTCTTTGTTCGCCATAACTTGATCTTTCATTTCTATCTCCACCTTCTCTTCTTCTATCATCAAATCTTCCACCTTCTCTTCTTCTATCATCAAATCTTCCACCTTCTCTTCTTCCACCTTCTCTTCTTCTATCATCAAATCTTCCACCTTCTCTTCTTCCACCTTCTCTTCTTCTATCATCAAATCTTCCACCTTCTCTTCTTCCACCTTCTCTTCTTCTATCATCAAATCTTCCA
>REGF01000007.1:0-9169 GCA_003702465.1 Candidatus Nitrosomarinus sp.
AGATAACGGAGGAAGTATCGATCTACCAAACGAAAGTTGTGGTGGTGACGTATGTTTTAGGTTCATTTTTTAATATTCTGTTTGTGTGAAATCCTCCTAATGTGTAAATGAATTTTGCAGAATATTTTTTTGCAACATCAATTACGTCTTGACATAACAAATTCAATTCATTATTATTTTGAGGTTGTCCTTTACCTCCTCCAAAAATTATCAGGTCGTCTGTGTATTTGTAATCCCAACTTTCGTTTGGTAGATCGATACTTCCTCCGTTATCTATTACATATGTTGGAAACGAAACTTTTGCAGTTCTAAATGATTCTGTTTTTAATGATTGATTAATGAAATTGATTACAATACTCCCTACATTTCCCATATCTTGCATGGCTGCTATGATGATGGGTTTTTTGATATTTGGCTCTCTAGTCTGAATAAATTCCATATTTGTGATAATTTTCTTTTAATTTTAAACGTATGTTGATTTTTCAAATTGATTTTATTCATTGTTATAAATTTTTAAAAAATTTGAGCCTGATTATGATTTTTATTTTAATCCTTAATTTGCAACTAATGTTATATTTTAACTCTTCTTGATTTTTGAAAATTTTTTCAAAACTTTTTTCAAACCTGAAGATTCATAAGACAAAAAAAATTTCTAGCTACAAATTATGACCACATCGCTGGAAAACTTTGGTACGTTGGAATACGTTCAAGACAAGTATTCTAAATTATGGTGTTGGAAGATTACTGGCAAGTTAGCTATAGATAAAATTTCTAGTTTGTCCTCAAAAGCATGGTATGGTGAAAATGAAAATGAAGTAATTATTGAAGATTCTACTGATAGTATCAAACAGCTAAAACTCTTGATGGATCGTTATCCATTGGAAATATTATCTAAAACTGTGTGGCAAAGAAAAATTGTAAAAACATATGCTCCAAAACCAACATTGCCTCCAATAAAACACAAACTGAAACGTGCAAAACCTGGAGATCAATTTAGAGGCAAATTAATGAATTTTCAAAAAGAGGGTCTAGATTTTCTTCTAAAATCATCTGGCAATGCATTACTAGCAGATGAAATGGGTCTTGGTAAAACTGTACAAACTTTATCTTATGTTTCTACTGAAAAACAAACTTTCCCAGTTCTAATTGTAGCTCCACTAGTGACATTAAACAATTGGGAACGTGAAGTTGAAAAATTCCTTAAGAAAAAAAGTCGAAATGGTAGAATTATTGAATCTGATTCTCCTAGTGTTACGTTAATTCGAACTGGTAAATCTAAAGAACTTCCAAAAACCGATATTTACATAATTAATTATGAATTATTACTGAAACGTTCTGGTGATTTAGAACAAGTAGGAATTCGAACAATTGTTTGTGACGAAGTTCATAATTTGAGGTCAAAAACTACTCAAAAATACAAAGCTGTCAAAAAACTTGCTGCTTTGTCTACTGTTCAATACAGAATAGGTTTGTCTGGAACTCCAATCTATAATCGAGGTTCTGAAATTTGGCCAATTATTGATATCTTAAAACCTGGTTTGTTAGGAAGTTTCAAAGAATTTTGTGAATATTTCTGTTATGTTAATGATAAAGGCAAAGCAATTGTATTGGAAAATAAACGTGCTTCATTAAGAAATGAATTACAAAAACATGTAATGCTTCGAAGAAAAAAGGCTGATGTCTTAAAAGAATTAAAGGACAAAGTTAGATACAAAGAAGTTATTGCTTCTGATACTGATTACTATCTTGAAGAGTTAGACAAAATCTGGAAAAAACTTGAAGACGAACAAAAAGAAGCTCAAACAGAATTTTCAAAATCTGCATCTTATCATAGAGCAATACAAAGTGAACGTCAAATTGCAGGAGTTGCAAAATTACCTCATGTAATTAATTTTGTCAAAAACATAATGGAAATTGAAGAAAGTGTTGTAGTATTTTGTCATCATAAGTTAATTCATAAATTACTTCATGAGAGCTTACAAGAATTTTCTCCAGTTTCAATAATTGGTGGACAATCTGATGCAACAAGACAAGATCAAATTGACAAATTCCAAAAAGGAGAATCTAAATTAATGATTGCAGGTATTCGCGCTGGAAATGTTGGTATTAATTTAACTAAAGCAAAATATGTAATTTTTGCTGAACTTGATTGGAGTCCTGCAATCCATAGACAAGCTGAAGATAGACTCCATAGAATTGGCCAAAAGAATACTGTTTTTGCATATTATCTGATTGGTAATGGAACGTTAGATGATCATGTCGCAAGTATTTTAGTCGATAAAAGTTATGAAATTGACGCTATTATGGATGAAACTGTGGATACTTATGAGAATAAAGATAAGGCTGCTTTGATTTTGGCTCAAATTCAAAATAAAGTTCGTTCAAAATAGTAATCCTTTCCCAAATTGCGATCATTTAGATCTCAAAAAATTGAAATTATGTTGATGAATAGCTAGTATGAATTAAAGATAATCTAAAAATAGACAATGTTTCCAATTCTAATTATGAAAACTGTTTGTAAATGTGGATGTGATACTCCATTAACTGATTATGAATATAGGAAATGGAGTGGCTACAAACGTGGACACGAACCACTTCCATAGTTGTATTTTTTTTAACTTTTAATTTTTAAAATTATTTTTAGTTGAAAATGTTTTTAAAAATTCTTTCATTTCTCTTCTTTGTTCTTTGACATCTGTATTTTCCCATATTTTTAATTGATTAAAATTTGCTAGTTCGTAGAAAATATCTTTATCTTCATCACTAAATTCATCATGACCTTTTTTGTTAATCTTACCATGTCTTCTTAGAATTCCTTCTCTACCTTTACACTCTTCTTGATATTCAATGATCAGTTTGTTTTTGAAATCAATTAGATCTGGAACAAATTGTCTAAATCCTTTTTTTCTAAATTCTAGTGCTTGTTCTTCTGATAAACATGGTGTTTTTTTCCATGTCCCAAATTCATCTATCACAATTCTTGTTCTTCCTTCTTTAGTATCTGTATCTATGACAAAATTGAATTTGTTTTCTTTATCTATTTTTTTTATTTCTCTATGAATCTCAAATAATTTGTTTAAATCTTGAATTCCCATGACTTTTTTTTTAATTTGTATATATGAAACAAAGGTTATCTTGTAATACACTCGATCATTTTGCAAAAACTTGGAATCAATTAAATTGACAATCAAATTTTGTATTCATATGGTTACTTTTGAAGCAATAGCTACTTGACGTGCAATTAAGAGATTTGATCCTAATCATAAAATGTCATCTGAAGATGTTGATTCTTTAATGAAATTAGCCATTCTCTCCCCAACTAGTTATAATCAACAAAATTGGCGATTTGTCACTGTTACAGACCAATCAATTAAGGAAAAAATAGGTGTAGCTGCTAGAAATCAGGCACAACCTGTTGATGGTTCTTTGGTCATTTTACTCTGTGGAAACATGAATGCTTGGAAAGATGAGCCTTTGAGATATTGGAAGAATCATCCTGCTGAAAAACAAGAGCTAGTCAAAACCTCATTGGAAAAAAAATATGCTGATAGCCCTCAAAATAGACGTGATGAGGCAATTCGTTCTTGTGGATTTGCAGGTCAAACAATTATGCTAGCTGCAAGACAAATGGGACTTGATTCATGTCCTATGGTTGGATTTGATTATGATGAAATGGCAAAAATTATTCAACTCCCTGATGAGCATTTGATTGTTTTAATGATTGTTGTTGGAAAATCACTTGAACCTGCAAAAGAACGTGGTGGTCAACTTCCATTAGAAGAAGTAGTTTTTAAAAATAAATTTAATTAATTATTTAACAATCTTTTTTAATTTTCTCTTTTTTCATCCAAATTGTTTTTCCTTTGTGATCAATTAATTCTATATTCATTTCATTTAATTTGTCTCTAATTTCATCTGCTTTTTCAAATTGTTTTTCCTCTCTAAATTTTTCTCTACCTAAAATTAAATTATCAATTTTATTTTTTTCTTCTTGATTCATTTGTGGAATTTTTAAGCCAAGAATATTTGAAATCCTTTCAAATTCACTCATGATTATTTTTGCATTTTCAATTCCAAGTTTTTCTGATGCTGCTAATCTGTTTGTTTCTTTTACTAATTGAAAAAATGCTGATAATGCTAAATGTGTATTTAGATCATCTTCTAATGATTTATCAAACTCATTACCTATGTTTTTAATTTTTTCTGAAATGTCTTCTTGCTGATTACTGTTTGCATGAATTAATTCAAAATAACATGTTTCTACTTGTCTCCATTTTGTAAGATTTTCTTTTAACAACTCTTCTGAATAATCTATGACTTTGGAATAATGACCTGATAAACAAAATAATCTGATAATGTTAGGACCCCAATTTTCTAATACAAATTTGATAGATTTTGTATTTCCTAGTGATTTTGACATCTTTTCACCCATGATAGTTACCATGCCTACATGCATCCAGATTTTAGCAAATTGGCAATCTGAATGTGCCTCAGATTGAGCTATTTCATTTTCATGATGTGGAAAAATTAAATCTCTTCCTCCACCATGGATGTCAAAATTTCCCCCCAGATACTTCATACTCATTACTGAACATTCAATATGCCATCCTGGTCGTCCTTTTCCCCATGGACTGTCCCATAATGGTTCAGTATCTGAAAATTTCCACACAGCAAAATCTAGTGGATCTTTTTTTGTTTCATCAACTTGAATTCTAGAACCTGATTTCAACTCATCAATTTTTTTCTTAGATAATTTTCCATATTCTGGGAATTTTGATACTGAAAAATATACTCCGTTATCTGATACATATGCTATTTCTTTATCAATTAATTTTTTAATAAATTGAATAATATCTTCTATGTGTTCTGTTGCTTTAGGATAATTTGTTGCATGTTTGATATTTAATTTATCAAAATCTCTAAAATAATTTTCAATGTATCTATTGCTTATTTCTTGTGCAGAAACATTTTCCTCTTTTGCTTTATTGATAATCTTATCATCTACATCTGTAAAATTTTGAATTAACTCTACTTGGATATTTTTATTTTCTAAATATTTTCGTAATACATCAAACACAATTATTGTTCTGGCATGACCTATGTGTGATTCATCATAGACTGTCACTCCACAAAGATAAATCTTAATTTTTTCTGAATTATCTAATTTTTGTTCAGTGCTTGAAAGAGTATCTAAAATATTCATATTATTCTATGTCATATTTTTGTGGTAGTAATCTTTTGTGTTCGCTGTTTATGTTTAAATTATAAATTTTTTCAACTATTTCTTTATCTATTTTTGTCATTTCAACAGTCTCTTCTATTGAAAGTCCTTTCTCCTTTAAACAATATAGAATTGAATCCACTTCCTCGTATTGAGTTCCAAGTTCTTTTTCAGCCTCATGATCTTTCCATAGATGAGGGCTGCTTCTTTTTGAGATAATGTTTTCTGGAACTCCTAAATGTTTTGCAATTTCTCTAACTTGCAATTTATACAATGAAACAATTGGTGTAAGATCTGATGCTCCATCCCCAAATTTTGTAAAATATCCAATTAGATACTCACTTTTGTCACTAGAGCCTAAAACCAAATAATTTTCAATATTTGCATAGTAATACAGCATGTTTGTTCTAATTCGAGCTCTGAGATTTCCTTTTGATTTTTCATTTGGCACTAAATACATTGAATATTCGTTAACTATTGGCTTGATATCAATTAGTTTATGGCCAATTCCAGTTAGACTAATTATTTTCATTGCATCTTCAGTTTCAGTATTTGGTGTAATGCTTGTATCTGGCATAATTAACGCAAGTGTTTTTTCTTTGAATTTCCTACTACAGATGTATGCTATAACTGCCGAATCAATTCCTCCGCTTAAGCCTAGAATGATTCCTTTTGCATTATTTTTTTGAATTTGAGTCTCTATGAATTCTTCAATTTTATTTGTAATTGAAGCATAATCTTTCGAAATTATTTTGTTAATGATGTCTTGATTCAATGATATTTCTAAAAAAATTCTTGGAATATTAATTGATCTGGAAAAATAATCTCTATTCAAATAATCATCTTAGACTTTAAATTAATTGAAAAATGGCAAAAATTATGAATAATAAATCATGGGATGATTTGGCTGCTGATTATGATAAAAGTGTAGAAGATAATCAAAGTCCTTTAGTTATTAATTATCTTAAGGAGGAGATTGAAATTCTCAAAAACTTATGTGAAAAACATAGTCGTTTAAACAAAAATTTTTCAGTAATTGATATGGGTGCTGGTACTGGAAGAGTGGTTTTTGCCCTTGATGAAAAATTGCGTGATGATTCTATTGATTTTTTGGGCATTGAAAATTCTGATTTGATGCTAAAATATGCAAACCAAAAAAATAAACTTCGTAGTGGATTTTCAAAAACAAGTTTTCTAAAACATGATCTTACTGATACAAATCTATCTCAAAATTTTGATTTAAAGAATGCTAATGTTGTAATGTGCACATACAATACATTAGGCGTAGTTCCTTCAGATAAACGTCAAAGTTTCATTGATAATATGAAAATAATTGCTGGAAAAAATGGAATGGTTATACTAACCATGTTTAATGGTGATGACTTTGGTTTTGTTGCACCAAAAATGTATCATTCAATGATTCCAATGATTAAAAAAATAGATGATGATTCTTTTGATGAAGAAAACAGAGTTTTTCATAACAGTCTTGGTTTTCGAAGTCAGTGGTTTACCAAAAATGAAATTAATTCTTTGTTGGATTCTACTTTAGATCCTCTTCCAATCAATGTGATTATTGGTGATACACCTAAAACATTTGGAAATGTATTTGTCCATAATGTTGCCTGAGATTTTTTACCATGTCTGAAATAGAAAAATTGTTAGAAGAAGGACAAAGATCCTTGAATATAGATAAGCCTAAAGAGGCTATATCTTTTTATAAAAAAATTCTTGATGAGAAACCAAGTCATCTTGAGGCATTAATGAAAAAAGGTAACATCCTTGGAAGATTTGGACGATTTGATGAAGCTATAATCACCTATCAAAAAATTCTTTTACAAGAAAAAGAAAATCTCTTAGCATTATTGAATAAAGGATTATGTCATCATAATATTGGCCAATATGATGTGGCTATAGAGTGCTTTGATATTGTATTGAAAATTAAACCACAAAATAAGACTGCATTATATAACAAATCTTCCTCAATGATTAAATCTGGAAATGTAAATGGTGGTTTAGAACTTTTATCCAAACTAATCCAACTAGATTCATCCTATAAGGAACAAGCAAAATGTGATATTGATTTTGTTGATATCAAAGTTTTAAATGAATTTAAAGAAATTACTAGTTGATTTTTTCTAAATGTCTACGTATATGCCGTCATCTCTTTTTTCAACTTCATATGTCGTTAATTTGACATCTTTGAGATAATCTACTAATTCTCCTGTTTTGATATTGTAGTGCCAGAAATGTAGTGGACATTCAACTATATCTCCTTCTAACTTGCCTGGTGCAATTGATCCGTCTTGATGTACACAAAGATCATCCATGGCATGATATCCATCTTGATTAAAAATTGCAATTTGTTTTCCATCAATTTTGAATGCTTTGCCTCCACCTTCTGGTACATCGCCTTTATCTGCAATCTTCTTCCAAGCCATTGGTTTATTGAATTCTTTGTCATTTATTTACATTCGCATGATAGCATTTTATACTCCCCAACAGGGCAAATGATTATGAGTAAAGTAAAGTCCAATTCAAAATTGATCAAAGAAGGAAAATTATCTTATGAATGGGCTAGGTCTCATATGCAAATTTTGGATAATACAATTAACAGATTAAAGAAATCAAAACCTCTCAAAGGAATTACCCTTGGATTTTGTCTTCACATTACAAAAGAAACTTCTGTATTGTTGATGGGTGCAAAAGAATTGGGCGCAACAGTCGCCTGCTGTGGTGGAAACCCATTAACTACACAAGATAATATTGCAGCATTTTTGGCTTCACAAGGTATCAATGTTTATGCATGGCATGGACAATCTGTAAAAGATTATGATTGGTGTATTGATCAAGTACTCAAACATAAACCAACAATTCTAACTGATGATGGTGCAGACATGAATATCAAAGCACACTTTGATAAAAGATTCAAAGATATGGAAATTCTTGGTGCAACAGAGGAAACTACTGCTGGTGTTACAAGAATAAGAGCTGTAGAAAACCAAGGCAAATTACGATACCCTGTAATCTTAGTTAATGAAGCTGTTACCAAACACATGTTTGATAATCAATACGGAACTGGTCAAAGTACAATTGACGGTTACTTACGTGCCATGAATTTACTTATGGCATCTAAACGAGTTGTTGTAGTTGGTTATGGATGGGTTGGCCGTGGTGTTGCATCTAGATGTCGCGGAATGGGCTCTAAAGTAATTGTTACTGAAGTTGATCCTGTTAAAGCATTAGAAGCTCATATGGATGGATTTGAAGTAATGCCAATGGCACAAGCTGCAAAGATTGGTGATATGTTTATCACATGTACCGGAATGACAAGTGTCATTAGAAAAGAACACATTTTGAAAATGAAAGATGGTGCAATCATGGGAAATGTCGGACACTTTGATGTTGAAATTGACAGTGAATTTTTGTTAAAGAAATCAAAATCCGTTAAAGAAGTTAGACCAACTCTTGATGAATGTACTTTGAAAAATGGAAGAAAAGTTTACTTGATTGGACAAGGACGTTTAGCTAATTTAGTATCTGCTGAAGGTCACCCTCCAGAAGTAATGGCTCAATCATTTTCAAACCAAATTCTATCAGTAATGTATATTCTTAAGAATCACAAAAAAATGGAAAATAAAATTATTGACGTTCCAAAAGAAATTGATATTCAAATTGCACATGATGCATTGAAGGCTATGGATGTTAAAATTGATAAATTAACTCCTGAACAAGTCAAATACGCAAATAACTGGTAAAGAGTTAGTTAATTTAGTTAAACAACCTTAGGCACGATTTTTGTAATTACGGTAATTTACAGAATATTTTCTGATTTTAAAAAAGAGATGTTCTTTGTTTGTTACTAACTCTAGGGCAGAGTGAGTTTTTTAATTAATTTACAAACATAGTGCAGTGCAATCACACCTTTTATCTTCAGTTTATTTTTCTGAA
>REGF01000007.1:9179-23697 GCA_003702465.1 Candidatus Nitrosomarinus sp.
CAAATAACTGGTAAAACTTCTTAACTCTATCTAATCTTTGGAAATTGTATTATGAATAAAAGAGCTATAATTACAAGCGCATTGCCTTATGCAAATGGTGAGATCCATTTAGGCCATGTTGCATCCACCTATCTTCCAGCAGATGTCACTACGAGATTTCTAAAACAAAATGGAGTTGAAGCATACTATGTGTGTGCATCTGATGATTTTGGAACTCCAATCTTGATTCAATCTGAAAAGGAAGGTAAAACCCCTGCAGATTATGTTGCTCATTGGAACAAACGTGATTATGATGATTTTACTGCATTTGGAATTAATTTTGATTATTTTTACAAAACAAGTTCATCAGAAAATATTGCATTTGTACAAGATGTTTTTAAGAAATTAAATGATGCTGGTCATATTTATGAAAAAGAAATAATTCAATTTTATTGCAATAATGACAAAAAATTCCTTCCTGACCGATATGTAAAAGGAATTTGTCCATATTGTAAGGCCGATGATCAATATTCTGATTTATGTGAAAGTTGTGGACGTGTACCTGAAGAAATTACAGAACCTAAATGTTCTCTTTGTGGACAAACACCTACTAAAGAAAAAACTAATCACTATTTTTTCAAACTCAAAAACTTTGGTGATTCTTTATCTAAATGGTTGGATGAAACTACTACTCTTCAAAAAGATGTAAAAAAATATGTGCAAAATTGGATTAAAAATGGATTAATTGATTGGGATGTTACTCGTGATATTCCATGGGGTGTCCCTGTACCTCTTGATGGTGCAGATGGTAAGGTGTTTTATGGTTGGTTTGATAATCACTTAGCATACATTTCAACTGCAATCAAATTTTTAAATGACAAAGGAATTGATGGAAAAGAATTTTGGAATTCTGCAGACATTTATCATTTTATTGGAAAGGATATTGTTTATCATCATTATCTATTTTTACCTGCAATGAGATTAGGAATTGATAAAGAATTCAAATTACCTGATTACATTCCAACAAGAGGACATCTTACACTTCAAGGAAAAAAAATATCTAAAAGTAGAAATTGGTACATTGGGTTAAAGCAATTCTTAGAATATTATCCTGCAGATTATTTGCGATTTTATTTAGTTTCAATAAATCCTTATTCTCAAGATGACTTGAATTTTGATTGGGATGATTTTACTACAAGAATAAATTCAGAATTAATTGGTAATCTTGGAAACTTTGTTAATCGTGCATTAGGATTTACAAAAAAAGCATTTGATGGAAAAATCCCTGAAATTGAATCTTTTGATGAAAAAGATTCTGAAGCAGAACAAAAAATTAAATCTCTTGCAAGAGATATTTCTGAGTTAATGGAACAAAATCACTTGGATAGAGCATTGAAAAAAATAATGGAAGTCTCTTCATTTTTCAATCAATATTTCCAGCACAAAGAACCTTGGAAAAATGGTCCAGGTACTGCAAACTGTGTTTATCTATCTGTAAATGCTGTTAGGAGTTTAGCTATAGCAATATTCCCATTTGTGCCTGAATCTGCCCAAAAAATTTGGATACAGTTAGGTCTTGATGGTAATATCCAAGATATTCCTTGGGATTCTCAATCTGATTTGGGAATTCTGTCTGGACATGTTTTAGGTGAGTCTTCGCCACTATTTGCTAGAATTGAGACTTCAGATATTGAGAAATACAAAAAAGAATTAGGTCCTACTGAATAATTATGAAACCAATTACCCGAATCTCAACTCGAGGTTATTATGATCTATTGACTGGTAAAACTCTAAAAAATAATTCCTACTATCTATATCCTAAAAAAGATTTCAAAAAATTAATTGATTCTAAAGAATTAACAATTATGATTCATGGTTTGAGAAATGATAATGCTGGTGCAATTGCAAAAGTTGTTTTGGCAAAAAACAGACTTCGGAAATTGGGTTACTCATATCCTGTTATTGGATACAGTTATGATTCTAACACTACTGGTGCACATTTAATAAAATATGCAAAACGTTCTTTATCTGTTGGACAAAAAATTGCAAAGAAAAATGGAAAAAATTTAGGAAAATTTATTGAAGATTTTAAATCTGAAAATCCTAATATCAAAATTCGTTTAATGGGACATTCTCTTGGTACTCAGGTAATCTTGAGTACTTTAGAATATCTTGCAAAAAAGAAAAAAAATTTTGGAATTGTTGAAGGCGTTTACTTCTTTGGCGCATCTATAACTGAGGAAATTCCTTCCTCAAAGAAATATGGTAAAATTCTACAAAATATTGTAAATAAAAAAATTGTAAACCATTATGCACCAACTGATGAAGTTTTGAAATGGGCTGATTCTGAAAAACATGTTAAAGGTCCTCTTGGATTAAATGGCTCAATCGGAAAACCTGTAGCTAAATACAGTCAAAAATTAGTTAGGCCCAAAAACCATAGATTTGCAAGTTATGCTCAAGTTTTGAATAATTTTCCATAAACCTCAACTAGTATGGTTTTTAGAGGCTGTTTTTTCTTGAATCTTATTGGTAAAATCAATAAATTTTGTAGTTTTAGGTAAACAAGAAACTGCATCTGAATTTGGAAAAAAAGGTACTGAATCTGATCTTACTCTTTATGACAGAAAGGAATCTGATATCATCAAAACCTGGGTAATTCCAAATGGGTTTCCTGAAAAAATTCAACCACTATTTCAGGCAATTAATTTGGCTGAATATGTTATCTTTCATGTCGATAAATTAGATAAATTCACTGGTGAGCAAATTATTGCATTAGATTCTCTAAAAAAAGAAAAAGGAATCCTTTCACATACATTTGATGTTGATGAATCAAAATTAAATTTGATGATTAAAGGAACAGTGGTTGAAAATTATACTCGCGTTGAACAGGATAAAATTAAAGAAGAGATGAATACTCTTGAACCAATTACAAATGATAATCCTGCTGAATTGTTAATTGATCATTGTTTTGATGTTAAAGGTGTTGGAACTGTAATTTTGGGTAAGGTGACAAATGGAACCATAAAACAATATGATAATCTAAAACTATATCCCCATAACATTGACGTTTTAATAAAATCGATTCAGATGCATGATGATCCTGTCACTGAATCCATTTGTCCTGCAAGAGTTGGTCTAGCGGTAAAGGGTGCAAAACCTGACGAGGTTGGACGTGGTGATGTAATTTCTGTTGAAAATGCTGTTGATATCAAAACTGAGATTGAATTAGATTTTGAGAAAAGTCCCTTTTATAAAAATGAAATTTCTGAAAATCAAGGTTGTCTTGTGAGTATAGGATTACAAATTAAAGCTGCAAAATTTTCTTCAATATCTCCACTAAAATTAATTTTTGAGAAACCCATTGTTTGTAAGAAAGATGAAATTGCTGTTATCTTAAAACCTGAATCTACTACTATTCGAATCTTGGGTAGTGGAAAAATTCTATAGCGTAATTTTATAAAATCTACTTGACCAAAACTATTTGATGGAGCCTGTACGTTCTTGTCCAATTTGTCCTAAATGTGGTTCTAAAAGATTCATACGTTTACCTGGAGAAAAAGTCACCGTAAAATGTAGAAGTTGTGATAAAATTATTGAAATTTAGTTTATTCTCCCTGAATATGCTTCCATAGTTAATATTTGCACATTCTTTTTGGTAGATATGGCAAAAACATGGAAAGATAACGATATCAGCTTAGATCCAATCAAGGATCAAACAATCGCTGTAATCGGTTATGGAATTCAAGGTGATGCTCAAGCAAATAACATGAAAGACTCTGGTCTTAATGTTATAGTCGGTCTTAAAGAAGGTGGTAAAAGCTGGAAAAAAGCCGAAGCTGATGGTCATAAAGTAATGTCTGTTGCAGATGCAACAAAACAAGGAGATATTATTCACATCTTACTTCCAGATATGATTCAGGGTCAAGTTTACAAAGATGAAATCGGACCAAATCTTTCTGAAGGAAAAGCATTGTCATTTTCTCATGCAGCTGCAATCTATTGGAAATGGATTGAAGCACCAAGTAATGTAGATCTTATTATGGTTGCTCCAAAAGGTCCAGGTTCTAAAGTTAGAGAAACTTATCTTGATAACTTTGGTACTCCTTCTATTGTTGCAGTTGAACAAGACTTTACAGGAAAGGCTTGGGATAGAACTTTAGGAATTGCAAAAGCCATTGGTAGTGCAAGAGCTGGATTAATCAAAACTGCTTTCAAAGAAGAAGTAGAAACTGATTGGTTTGGTGAACAAGCAGACCTTTGTGGTGGTGCAGCTTCTATGGTAACAAATGCATTTGAAACTCTAGTTGAAGGAGGATATCAACCAGAAATTGCATACTTTGAAGTTTTACATGAACTCAAACTAATTGTAGATATGATTCAAAGATATGGAATTAACGGTATGTGGAGACGTGTAAGTGAAACTGCAAGATATGGTGGTTTAACACGTGGACCTATGGTTATGGATGCTGCAAGCAAAGATAACATGAAAAAAGTTCTTACCATGATTCAAGATGGTACTTTCAACAAAGAATGGATATCTGAATATCAATCAAAAGGTTCAGAAGCATTTGATCAATACATGAAGAAAAATGATGAACACCAAATTGAAAAAGTTGGTAAAGAAATGCGAAAAATGATGTGGCCTGATTCCACAGAATAATCTTTTTTTATTTTATATTTTTCTTAGTTTTGATACACCGTTATTGATATGGTCGATAATTGTTGGTAATGGTGTTCCTGGACCAAATACATGATCTACTCCTGATTTGACTAAATCTTTATGATCAATTTCTGGAATAACTCCTCCACCTACAATTAACACATCATTGATTCCTTTCTTTTTGAGAGTTTTAACCACTCTAGGAAATAATGTTCCATGTGCTCCATTTAACAAACTCATTGCAACTGCATCTACGTCTTCATCTTCAACAATTTGTGCAATTCTGTCTGGTGTTGCAAATAATCCTGAATAGATTACTTCCATTCCTGCATCTCTAAATGCTCTACACAAAACTAATGCTCCTCTATCGTGACCATCTAGACCTAATTTTGCAACTAAAATTTTGATATTTCGTGATGCTGCTTTTTGTTTCATAATTTCGTTCTATATTGTATATTTTAAAAGGTTTAGTCTTGTAACCATTCTATCATTTTCTGTTTCAAGAGAGAAAATTTTCTAAAATTGATGATCGATGGAGATCTAGTATTGTTTGGCCAGCCTAATTCTCTTTTACTATTTGAACTATCTGTTTAAATTAGACCTGAAAATTAATCCTGTATGTCAAATAATTCAAAAGATGTAATCTTCATTGGAAAAAAACCTTTGATGACATATGTTACATCCACAATTGTTCAATTAGCTACAAAACCAAGTGTTACTATCAAAGCAAGGGGATTGACAACTTCAACTGCAATTGATGTCTCTCAAATAGTTTTAAAGAAAACAAAACCTGCATTTGAAATTAGTAATGTTTCAATAAATTCAGAATCCCTTGTTTCCACTGATGGAAAAAATAGGGATGTTTCAACAATTGAGATTTCAATAACTAGGAAAAATTCTTAGGTAATCAAAATGGTTGCTGCCAATTCAACTCCAAGTTGTTTGCGTTGTGGAAAAAATTCTCTTCTCACTGATGATGTAACTGGAGAACAATTTTGTTCAAAATGTGGTTATGTTGTTTCAGAAAAATCTCAAGAATCTGGACCTGAATGGAGATCATTTCAAAAAGATGGTGGTGCTGATCCTGCAAGAACAGGTGCTCCTTCATCACTAATGATACACGATATGGGTTTGTCTACTGTAATCAATCCATTAAACAAAGATGCATCTGGAAAACCATTATCAACTTCAATGAAAAGTACTATCGAACGTCTTAGAACATGGGATAGTAGAAGTCAAGTCCATGAACCTGTTGATAGAAATCTTAGACAAGCTCTTAGTGACTTAAATAAATTAAAAGATAAAGTTTCAGTTCCAGCAAATGTTCTTGAAAAAGCAGCTTACATTTACAGAAAAGCATTAGAAAAAAAATTAGTTAGAGGTCGTTCCATTTCTGCAATGATTGCTGCATCATTATATGCTGCATGCAGAGATACTGAAACTCCAAGAACTCTAAAAGATATAGCAGATTCTGCAAATGTTAAAAGAAAAGATATTGCAAGATGTTATCGATTATTGCACCATGAGTTAGAATTGAAAATGCCGGTTGTTGATTCCATTCAATGTATTGCACGAATTTCAAGTAAATTAGAAATCTCTGAAAAAACAAAACGTTATGCAGTTAAAGTTTTGAAAGAAGCACAAGAAAGAAAAGAATCTGCAGGAAAAGATCCAATGGGACTTGCTGCAACTGCATTGTATTTATCGTGTGTAAAAAATGGAGTCTCAATTACTCAACGTGATCTTGCTGAAGCAGCAGGTGTCACGGAAGTAACAATCAGAAATAGATACAAGGGATTGAAAGCTGATCAAGCTCCAAAAGATGACGATTCTGAGTAATTTGTTCAATTTTTACTAATTTTCTAATATGGAAAATCTACATAAAGCCTAAAATTTTCTATATGTTATGGATACTGCTCCAACAAATTACAATTTAACTTTTGAACCAGATCTAAAAAAATTTACTTTTACTGGTGTAGAGATAATTTCTGTTAATTGTAAAAAATCTGTAAATGTTATTAGAATGAATTGTGCTGAATTAAAAATTAAATCTTGTATTGTCAAATTTGGAGGGCAAATTATTAAGTCATCTCCAAAAACAAATGAAAAAAAAGAAGAGCTAGAAATTAAACTTGGACAAAAAATTCGTGGTTCTTGTACTATACATTTAGAATTTGAAGGAATTCTCAATGATAGATTGCTAGGATTCTATCGCAGTAAATACCAACAAAATGGTAAAACAAAATATCTTGCTACAACACAATTTGAAGCTGCAGATGCTAGGCGTGCTTTTCCTTGCTGGGATGAGCCTGAAGCAAAAGCAACTTATGATATTTCTATTATTGCAGAAAATAAATTCACTGCAATATCAAACATGCCAGTCAAAACAAAGAAAAAAATTGGCAATAAAACAATCTATAATTTTCAAAAAACCCCTCTCGTTTCAACATATTTAATTTATCTTGGAGTTGGTGAATTTGAATACTTAACTGGTAAAGCAGGAAAAATTCAGATTAGAGTTGTTACCACAAAAGGAAATACTTCAAAAGGTAAATTCTCTTTAGAACTTGGAAAAAAACTTCTTACATCTTACGAAAAATATTTTGGAATCAAATTCCCACTACCTAAACTTGATTTGATTGCTGTTCCTGATTTTGCTGCAGGCGCAATGGAAAATTGGGGTGCAATTACTTTCAGAGAAACAATTTTGCTTTATGATCCTAAAACATCTTCAACTAGAACTAAACAATTCATTGCAGAAGTAATCTCTCATGAAATTGCACATATGTGGTTTGGTAATCTCGTTACAATGAAATGGTGGAATGATTTGTGGTTGAATGAAAGTTTTGCTACTTTTATGGCAACCAAATTTGTGGATAAGTTTTATCCTGAATGGGATTTGTGGAATCAATTTGTTGAAGATGCAATGAATGTTGCAATGGGATTGGATTCTCTAAAAACAACTCATCCTATTGACGTTGATGTTAATTCACCTGCTGAAATACGTGAAATTTTTGATGCTATTTCCTACGATAAGGGTGGATGTGTTCTAAGAATGCTAGAAAATTATGTTGGTGAGCCTAATTTCCAAAAGGGATTAAAAAAATATCTTTCAGATTTTAAATACAAAAATGCTAAGGGTCAAGATTTGTGGGATGCAATAGGCAAAGCATCCAAAATGCCCGTGACTTCAATGATTAACACCTGGCTCAAACAACCTGGATTTCCACTTGTAGAAATTAATCAAAATGGAAATAATCTCAAAATTAAACAAAAACGCTATTTGCTTGAACCCAATTCTAAATTTAGTAAGGGTTTGTGGTCAATCCCTCTATCATTAGGCCTAGAAAAAGAAATTTCCAATAAATTATTTTCAAAAAAATCGATGTCTGTAAAATTACCTAAAAATACAATTGGTTTTGTTGCAAATTATGGTCGAAAAGGATTCTACCGTGTAAAATATGATGAAGGAATTTTACTTGATCTAAAAATGTTAGTTGATGAAAAACGTATTCCTCCAATTGATAGATGGGCAGTACAAAATGATTTGTTTTCATTATGTGTTTCTGGAGATGAACAAGTTAGAAATTATCTTGACTTTTCTGATGCATATTTTGAAGAAGATAGTTATCTAGCTTCAGTAAATGTTGCACATAATTTGGCATCATTGTATTTCCGTGCATTTGATGAAAAATTTGTAGAAGAAATTCGTAGTTATACAATTAATTACTTTAGAAAAATTTTGTCTAATCTTGGATGGGAACCAAGAAAAACTGACAAACACACTGATGCACTATTGCGTTCATTTGCAATATCTGCACTAGGAAAAATGAATGATGATTCAGTTACCGATAAGGCAATTGAAAAATATAAAAAATTCCTAAAGTCACCTAGAAGTTTATCTCCTGATTTGATTGAACCAATCTGTTCAATTGCAGCATGGAATGGTAATTCAAAAACTTTTACTGAATTAAAAAAATTATACACTAATTCCAAAACAATGGAAGAAAAACTTCGTTTCTTAGGTGCTATGTGTGGATTCCAAGACAAAAAACTTCTTCTCAAAACTCTTGACTTCTCTCAAACTTCTGAAGTGAGGTCTCAAAATATGCAGTTACCTATAATGAAAATTGCTGCCAATCCTTATGGTGACAAGATTCTTTGGCCATGGTTGAAGAAAAACTGGAAAAAACTGAATAAGAAAGTTGGACATGGGAATCCTTTGTTTAACCGCATTGTTGCTAGTATTGCAGGCGTAGCTGATGATTCTATGGAGAAAGAAATCAAATCCTTTTTCAAAAATAATCCTACTCCTGGAACTGAAAGGACACAAAAACAAACTCTGGAAAGAATTAGAATAAATTCTAAATTTTTAAGAACAATGCGAAAAGAATTCAAAAATGGCTAAAAAACTAGGACCTCCAATATTTCTTGGTGTATTTACTGTAATTGCACTTGTATTTTTGACTGGTGGCGCTACTGATGATAAGAATCCTCTTCGTGAAAATTTTTCATTAGAGGCAGTTTATTATGAAACTGGTTATGTTGAAATTTCTTATTTTGACAAATCAAAACAAACTACTTCTGTTGTTCTTGAAGTATTAGGAATGGAAGATTCTTTTCAAAAAACTTTTTCTGATTCTGAATTTATTGAAATTATAGAATTTCCAAATAAACCAAAATATGGTTGGGCAATTCATCCAATTGTTTTAGAGGTTGAACATGAAGAATTTGGTCATGTTCAAATCAAGACAGAAATTCACGAAATGAACACTCCCGTACCAAACATAATTTATAATCCATCATAGATCGCATACAAGATTTTATTGTACCTTCTAAATCATATTTCTAGTGGACTTACTTTCAGATTTAAAAAAAGGAAAACGTGGTGCAATTGCTAAAGCAATTACTATTGTTGAAAATGATCAAAAGGAAACGAAAAAAATTCTAAAAAAAATTTTCAAAGATACTGGCAAATCTAGTATAATTGGAATTACTGGACCTGCAGGAGCTGGTAAGAGTTCTTTAATTAACAAGACTGCAATTTCTTTAAAAAAACTTGGTTCAAAACCAGCTGTTTTAGCAATTGATCCTACTAGCCATGTAACTGGTGGTGCAATATTGGGTGACCGAGTTAGAATGAGTGAGTCTACAGATTCTGGAACTTATATTCGGAGTATTGCTTCTAGAGGTGCTACAGGAGCTGTTTCTAGATCATTGAGAAATAGTATTAGAGTTTTAGAGTATGCTGGATTCAATCCCATAATTATTGAAAGTGTTGGTGCAGGACAAACTGAAGTAGAAATTTCAAATATTGCAGATATTACTGTCGTTGTTTTTAATCCAAATACTGGAGATAGTATTCAAACAATTAAAGCTGGATTAACTGAAATTGGTGATATCTATCTGGTTAACAAAAGTGATCTTCCTGGCACAAATCAATTATTTGATGCAGTACGTGACTTTATTGGAGATTCTGACAGAAACCCCGCAATTTTAAAAACCTCTGTTAAAAAGAATGCTGGAATTAGTGTTTTTGCAAAAACTCTCAAAGATATGATGAGTATAAAAAAGAAATTCAAAGAAGAAAAGGATCTTGAACGTTTTGAAGCCGAACTAAAAGACATTGTTTTAAATAACATTAATGAAAAGATTGAAGAAATGATGCAAACTAACAAAACTTTTGCAAATTATCTTAAAAAAATAAATTCTAAGAAAATTGACCCCTATTCAGCAGCTGATAAAATTAGCAAATCTATAATGAAGTGATAAAATGGCAACAAAGAAAGTAACAAAATCAAAAACTCCTGAAAAGAAAATTTTCACTGATTCAGAATATACTGTAAAACGAATTTATCAAAAATCATCTAAAAAGAGACCTACTGAAGATGCAGGAAAATATCCATTTACACGAGGAATTCATCCTGGAATGTTCCGTGAAAGATTTTGGACTATGAGACAATATTCTGGATTCGGTGATGCAAAATTAACAAATGAACGATTCAAATTTATGCTTGAAAAAGGTCAAACTGGTCTCAGTATGGCATTTGATTTGCCTACTCAAATTGGACATGATTCTGATTCACCACAAGCAGAAGGTGAAGTTGGAAAAGTTGGAGTATCAATCACATCTATCAAAGATATGATGACTGCTTTTGATGGAATTCCTCTTGGAAAAGTTAGTTCATCAATGACAATTAATTCCACTGCATCAACATTACTTGCATATTATATTGCAGTTGGTGAATCTCAAGGTTTCAAAAGTCATGAGCTTAGAGGTACAACTCAAAATGATATTTTAAAAGAATACATTGCACGTAACACATACATCTATCCCCCACAACCATCCATGCGATTAATTGGTGACATGATTGAATTTTGTGCAGAAAAAGTCCCATCTTGGTATCCTGTTTCAATTTCTGGATATCATATGAGAGAAGCAGGTTGTACTGCTACTCAAGAAATTGCCTTTACACTAGCTAATGCAATTGCTTACATTCAAACATGTTTAGATAAAGGATTGAAAATCGATGATTTTGCTCCACGTTTATCTTTCTTCTTTTGCTGTACAATTGAATTCTTTGAAGAAGTAGCTAAATTTAGAGTTGCAAGAAAAGTATATGCAAAAATCTTGAAAGAAAAATTCCATGCAAAAAATCCTCGTTCATTACAATTAAAATTCCATACACAAACTAGTGGTGAATCTCTAACTGCACAACAACCAAACAACAACATTGTTAGAGTTGCTATACAAACCATGGCAGCTGTTGCAGGTGGAACTCAATCTCTACACACAAATTCTAGAGATGAAGCTTTAGCTCTTCCAACTCAGGAATCTGCAAAAATTGCATTGAGAACCCAACAAATTGTTGCACATGAAAGTGGTATTACTAAAACAGCAGATCCACTTGCTGGTTCATATTATTTAGAAGAATTATGTGATCAAATAGAAGCAGATGTTTGGAAATATTTGAAGAAAATTGAAAAAATGGGAGGTTCAGTAAAGGCTATTGAAAAAGGATTCTTCCAATCTGAAATCCGAGCAAATGCATATCGATTAAAGAAGGAAACTGATGACGCAGAACGAGTAATTGTTGGTGTCAATAAATATGCTGAAGAAGAAGAACAACCAGAATTACTTAGAATTGATGATAGGGTTGAAATTCAACAAAAGAAGGCATTAAAGAAATTACGTTCTGAAAGGGATTCTAAAAAATTAGAAAAAGCACTATCTGCAATGCAAAGTGCCGCTGACACTGAAGAAAATTTGATGCCATACATTGTATCTGCAGCAAAAGCTTTTGCAACAACTGGTGAAATTAGCAATACTTTCAGAGAAGTATTTGGTGAATACCGTCCAAAGGAGGTCTTTTAATTGAAGATTGATCATATTGCCATTGCAGTAAATGATGTTGAAGAATCTGCAAAAATCTATCAACAAGCATTGGGGATAGATGAAATTGAATTTGAAACTGTTGAATCTGAAGGAGTTAAAGTAGCAATTATTCCTATGGAAAATGGACGAATTGAGTTGATGCAACCAACAAATGATTCTAGTCCAATTAAGAAATTTTTGGATAAAAAAGGACCTGGTTTACATCACATGGCCTTAGATACTGATAATATTGAAGGTGAAGTTGAGCGTATGGAAGGTTGTGGAGTACAATTTTTAGGAAAAATTAGACCTGGTTCTGCTGGAACAAAAGTTACTTTCATTCATCCAAAATCACTAAATGGCGTTTTGGCTGAACTTTGCTCTCACCCTTAACTGTATTTTAAAATTTTTTTGTTAAATTTTTAATTTGTTTTTTAACATATCTAGTTTTTTTATGATGTTATTTTTTTCATCATCTGAGGAACTTGTCTTTTGAATTTCACTAATTATCTCTTCAATTGTTTCTAGAATTTCTCCATTTGATTCCTTTTTTACAAAATTAACTTTTTCAAATCCTTCTGTTTCTGTTTTATCAATTATTTCAATACCTTCTGGTAGAATTTCATACACTTTGATTAATTTATCATCTTGACGTTGTGGCGACATTAACACAAGTTGATTTTTCCTTAATTCTTCTAATTCATTAAAAATTTCATTCTCTGAACTATCTATGGTTTCTATAATTTGTTGTAAATCACATGATTTAATCTGTAATAATCTTAAAATTTTTGCCCATATTGGAATTTTTGAACTCCATAGAATTTCTTTAGCTAAATCTGTAATTGTAAAAGAACCATCATCGTTCATAGAAATAAATTTTCTATCTTTTAAAGATGCTAAAGTATCTAGAATTTTTCCTACTCCGTGTCGTTTTAGTTCTGAATTTTCTAAATGTGTTTCATTAAATGTTCCCTTTTCGTTAATTGCTAATTGTAACACTTCAAAATCAATAGTACCTAATTTTCTCATAAATTTACACAGTTTGAATAATATATGTTAATTTTCTTTTTTTATTCATGGTTCATTATTTACTTCCAAAATTATCTTTTGGATATGATGAATTAGAGCCTTATTTTGATAAAGAAACTATGGAAATACATCATTTAAAACACCACCAGGCATATGTAGATGGTTTAAACACATCTTTAGCTGAAATAGGAGCTACTTCACATCCCAAGTACATCTCTGCAATTTTATCTGAATTACATTCCTTGCCTGAATCTGGTCGACAATCCATTAATTTTTTTGGTGGTGGATATGAAAATCATAGGTTGTTTTGGGAAACCCTGACTCCAAAAAGTGATAAAATCCCTGGTGGGAAATTAGAAGATCAAATTGATGTTTATTTTAATAATTTTGAAAATTTCAAAAAAATTTTTACTCAACAAGCAATTTCCATTCAAGGAAGCGGTTGGTGTTGGTTAGTTTTTAATGAAACTTATCATAAAATTGAAATTATTACTACTCCAAATCAAGATAGTCCGTGGACATTGCAAAAAACTCCTCTATTGGGACTTGATATGTGGGAGCATGCATATTATCTTAATTTTCAAAATAAGAGACCTGATTATGTTGAATCTTGGTGGAACGTAATAAATTGGGATTATGTTACAAATCGCTTTGAAGAAATTTTTTAAACTAAAAAAGATTCATTAAGAATTACTCATTACTCAGTATATGGATATGATGTTAGAAGAGGAATTAATTGATTTAATGACGTTCTGTTTACAAAATCCTGATTCTTCTGAAATTAATGAAAAACATGATCGAATCAAGGAAATTGGGCAAGAAATTTTTGATGATGGTGGTGATGATGCTATTGAAAATTTTTCATTTGTATTAAAAAATAGAATTACTCAAGAAATTGAAAAAGATCCATCGCCATTGCTTTCGCTATGGCAAGGCCTAACTAGCAAATAGAAGATTGAATTTATTTTAAAATTCTTATCCTCTACCTATTCTGAAAATGGCTGTACTGCATGTTGGGCATGTGCCTTTAATTGCAGGTTTTCCATTTTTCATGGTGTATGGTTCAGCGCCACCGATTTCTCGTTTGTCGCGGCACTTTACACAATATCCTATTGTCATGTTCATTGTAGGCTCGTTCTTATATTAGCGAGAACTTGTTGAATTTTTTTTACTAATAGGCAAATATCCGATCTCAATTTTTATGATCCTAAACAATTTTTTTCGTATCGGTGAACTGATAAATTTCAATATTTTTCTAGATTTTTTACAATTGTACTTTTTTTTGTAATTTTTTTACCTGGATTCAAGATTCCATTTGGATCCATAATTTTTTTAATTTTTTCAAATGTATGATAATTTTTTTGGCCGTACTGTTTTTTGATAAATTCTGAACGTGCTAAACCGTCACCATGTTCTGCTGAAATTGTTCCATTGTTAATTATTACTTCATTGAAATATTCTATGGCTATATC
>REGF01000067.1 GCA_003702465.1 Candidatus Nitrosomarinus sp.
TTCACCATATGTCTTTGTTTGATTTTTTGGAATGAATATAGGATCAAAACCCCATCCTTTACCCTTTTCTGAATTTGAAATTGTTCCAAAAAGAGTTCCTTGAAAAGATTTCAAATGATTTTTATCACAATAAGTAATTGTTGAAACAAATTTTGCATCTCGGGAATTTTTTAATAAATTTAAAATTCCTTTATTGCCAATGGTCTTTTGAACATAAGAAGAATAAGGACCTGGAAAACCAGCTAAAGAGTTTACATGTAATCCATCATCTTCAATAATTAGTGGGGCATTACATTTTGAATATGCATCTTTAGCTTTTTTTAAAGCAATTTCTTTGATGGATTTGGATTGAATTTCTTCTAAAGTTAATTTAAAAAATCTAATTGGTATTCCAATTGAATCCAAAATTTCTTTTGCTTCTTTGAATTTATGAATATTAGAGGATACAAATAGTAAATCAGACAACTTGTGCATACCTACCACGACTCTCAATTTCTGAGACTAATTTTACAATCTTTGTTTGATATGTAATTCCAACTACAGATTTGTACCCATTAAGAAAATTTTTCCAAGATGGTTCCATAATTTTTGCGTGTGCACTGTTAAGAATTTCTTTAATTAGTCTTAAATCAACAGCGTGATCTTCAGGTTTAATTGAATTTTGAGAAAGTCCAAAGTCAATCATGTAGATAGTATTTTTGAATAAAATAAAATTGGATGTTGTTAAATCACCATGCATTACTCCATTTTTATGTAAAAGACCAACTAGTTTTCCAATTTGTTTAGATATTTCAATAATTTTTGATTCAGGTAAATCATGAACAGGTTTTCCAGGAATTTCTTGCATTACAATCATGCTTTTTTCGAGATTGACAAAATAAACAAGGGGTGTTGGAATTCCAAATGATTTTACTTGCGAAAGCATTTGCGATTCTTTTATGGTACGTTGTTTGCGTATTTTTGAATCCAATGAAGAATTTCTATAAGTTTTAATTTTTCTAGTTTTGAAAAGAGCTTTGGAATTTTTCCAAGTGCCTGTGTAAATATCAGCCTCAGCTCCCTTTTTAATTAATTTCATTAACATTATAACCAAAGGAATTCAATAAAAGTTATCATGGATGATGGAGAAAACAAGGTTAAACAAGAAGATTGTAGTGAAGATAAGCTGGGTCCAGGAATTCTAACATTAACAAATAAAAGATTAGCATTTGATAAAACACAAGCAAGAATAATGGATTTTACAAAGCGTATGGGTGATACAGTGTTAGATGTGCCATTAGAAAATGTGATTAAAATTTGGAAAGAAGGTCTATTTATCAAAAAAGTTTGTTTTACAGCTAAGACAGAAGATGGGGAACAGACTTACAAATTCGGGGTTTTCAATACAAAGTCATGGGTAAATAATATAGAAAAAACAATGAATGAGAAATAATTCTAATAATTTACTACTACAGAATCTAATCTCCAAGATTGAGTTACAAAAGTATCTTTAAGTTTAGCACTTTTTTTGACTTGAGATTCTAAAAGTCCAGTCCAACAAATTTGGCTACCACAATCTCCAGCATATTTTAATGGTACAACAAAAAATTTTGCTCCATGTCGTTTACAAACATCTTTTAACATTTCAGAAAGTCTTTTGTTTGCAGCAACTCCACCAACAATCATTAATTCTTTTTTGGATGTAAATGATAATGCACGTTCTACTGTTTCACTAATCATTGCAAATGCTGTTTCTTGAAGAGAAAAACAAGCATCAACTTTACTTTTTTCAGAAATCGGTTTTGTAGCAGATAATAATCCTGAAAATGATACATCATTTCCTTTAACTGAATAAGGTAATGAAACATAATTTGTAGAAGTTGAAGCTAATTCTTCTATGTTTTTTCCACAGGGAGAAGCAAATCCTATTGATCTACCAAATTGATCAAGTAACTGACCTAATGTTATATCTAATGTTTCACCAAAAACCCTCCATTGTTTATTTAGAAATGACAAAAGCATTGTGTGTCCTCCAGAAACTAAAAGAACTAAAGGATCATTTGCACCTGTGAGTAATTTCCCTAATTCAATATGCCCAATTGCATGATTAACCGGATAAATTGGAATTTTGTAAAATGAAGACAAAGATCTAGCTACTACAGCGCCTACTCTAAGACAAGGTCCTAATCCAGGTCCTGCAGCATATGAAATAATATCTAAATCTTTTACAGATACATTTGCCTCATTAAGACAATCAGATAATACTATTGGACTATTTTCAATATGATGACGAGATGCTTCTCTAGGATGAATTCCTTGACCAGCTTCAGGTCGAAAAATTTTTCTGACATCAGATAGGATTTTACCTTTTTTTCCTTTTTTTTCAATTACAGCACAAGAAAATGTGTGTGCAGTACTTTCGATTCCTAATCCAATCATATTATCCCCTACTTAATGTTGATACAATTTTGATTACATCACCATGTTTTAATTTTTGCTCACCGCTGATTCTTTGTTTAGTTTTACAATCTATTGCATGTAGAAATCCTTTAGCAATATCTGCATGAATTAACCCAGCTAAATCTTTAGCAGTGGAATCTTGAGGAAGTAATTTTGTATCAGGTAAAATTACTCCATCCTTGTTTGTTAGTTTAGTTTCATCTTCTACAGGAAATACAGCAATCAAATTCAACGAATCAAAAACTGCAGTATTTAGAATTTTTTGAATTCCTGTTGATTCAATTTTAGAAAAAATTGTATTGACTAAATCTAATGCTTTTTGTTGAGGGGCAGGAATTTCTTTTTCAGTATTAATTTTGAAACCATTATCACCAGAATTATAATTAATTATTCCAGCCTTAGTTGCTTTTCTAAGTAATAATTCAGTCTCAGCACTGCAAGGAATAACAATATCCGAAATTTTTTTCATTATATCAAGATCTTGACATAGATCTGCCTTATTTGCAGCAATTATCATTGGTTTAGTATTTTTTCTCAATTCTTTAACAAAATTTTCTATATCAGAATCGTTCCATTCTTTTGGATTTCTAGTAATAAGACCTTGTTTTTGCAAGACTAGTTGTACTTGATAATCTTTGATTCCCAAACCGCTGAAACGATTTGCAATTCCATCAGTAAGTTTTGCACGTTTTTGATCTACTTCACGAGTGATTTTATCCCATTCTCTTTTTAGAATTTCGATAAACCATTGATCAAATTCATCTTGAACAAATGAAACATCTTCCAAAGGATCATGTGTTCCAACTGGAACTGATTGACCTTGAATATCAGTTGTTCCTGCAATATCAACAACATGGATTAAAACTTCAGCTTGTCTTGCATCATCAAGAAATTGATTTCCCAAACCTTTTCCTTCATGTGCACCTGGAACTAATCCAGCAACATCAATTAATTTTATTGGTATCAATCTTGTTCCATTAATACATAATTCATTGTCATGTTTTAGATCAAAATGTTTACAAGCACAATCTGATTGAACATATGCTACACCAACATTTGGTTCAATTGTTGTGAATGGGAAATTACCAGAAGCAACAGCAGTTTCAGTTGCTGCAGAAAAAAATGTTGATTTACCAACATTTGCTTTACCAAGTAATCCTATTTGCATTACTCAGAAGGATGTAATTGTACTTATTAGTATTGCAGAAATCGTTTAATCTAGTTGTAATGATTTTAAATTATGTCAATAGTAATTACTGGAAATCCAGGCGTTGGGAAACATACAATCACAAAAAAAATTTCGCAAAAACTGAATTTTCCAATAATTGATATCAATACTCTTGCAAAAGAATCAGAAGTAATTGAAAAACAAGAAAATACAAATGATGTAGATACTACAAAACTTGCTAATATTGTTAAAAAAATAGAACTGAATGAAAAAATAATTGTAGGACATTTAGCACCATATGTGATAGAAAAAAACCAAGTCAAGTTGGTGATAATATTAAGAAGAAATCCGTATCAGTTAGAAACAGTTTACAAAGAACGAAATTATTCAGAAGAAAAAATTAAAGAAAATATAGGTAGTGAAATTTTAGGTGTAATTACTCATGATACAATGGAAAAATTTGAAGAAAAAGCATTTCAAATTGACGTTAGTGAAAAAAATATAGAACAAGTAGTTGAGAAAGTTTTGCAAGTCATATCTAAAAAAGAAAATAATGAACAAGTAGATTGGTTAGATTTAGTAACAAAAAATAATGATTTAGAAAAATTTTTTACTCATTGATTAAATAACGCCTTTAATTTTCTAAAAATACTTGTTTCAAATTACAAAAACAGATCTTGCTGGAAGAATAGGAACCATGTTTACAAACCATGGTAAGATAAACACCCCTGCATTTGTTCCAGTAATTCATCCAGTAAAACAAACGATTCCATCAAAAAAAATTAAAGAAATAGGATTTGATGTTGTAATTACAAATGCATACATTACAAAAAATCATTATGGTGATAAAGCAGTAAAAAAAGGAATTCACAAAATAATTGATTATGATAAATCAATTATGACAGATTCTGGCGGATATCAAGTTCTAGAATATGGAGACTTGGAAGTTCTACCACCAGACATGGCAAAATTTGAAACAGGAATATTAACAGATTTTGCAATTCCATTAGATAAGCCAACAGGATATGGATTACCAATTAAAAAAGCAGAATCATATGTAAAACACACTTTGAAAGTTTGTAAACAAACACTTGAAGATAGTGAAGATAATGGACAAATTTGGATTGGTCCAATTCAAGGTGGTGAGCATTTTGATCTAGTATCAAAATCAACTAAAGGATTAATCGATATGGGTTTCAAGATGTTAGCATTGGGAAGTCCTGTTGAATTTATGGAATCCTATGAATACAGATTATTAGCACAAATGATTGTATCGGCAAAAAAACAAATGCCAGAGTCAGTTCCATTACATCTTTTTGGAGCAGGTCATCCACTAACAATACCATTTGCTGTAGCTCTAGGATGTGATTCATTTGATTCAGCTTCATACATGTTGTATGCAAAACAACTCAGATACATTACAGAAGATGGAACAAGATACTTGTCAGATATTGAAATATTTCCTTGTAGTTGTGAGATTTGTCGCAAATATTCACCTGAACAACTACGTCAACTAGAAGAAACATTGAAGATTAATGAATTAGCAATTCACAATTTGTATGCAATTAAACTAGAAGTAGATAAAGTAAAACAGGCCATTCATGAAGGAAGATTATGGGAGTATGTAATTAAAAAAGCAAGAGCCCATCCAAAATTATTTGAAATGATAGATGTAATGACTGAAAATTATGAATTTTTAGGGCTAGGAACTCCAAAATTCAAAGAAAGAGCAATTTTTCTTTATGACAAATATGATCAATTTCGTCCTGAAATACAATCATTTCATGATATTGTTAGAAAATTCAAATCAAAGAAAAAGAAATTACTGATTACTAAAGAATCCAATACTAAACCAGGATATTTGTCTCAACAATACTTGTCACTAAAAAAGAAAATTAAGGACTTTGAATCATTTCAAGTGTGTCAGTATAGTCCTCATTTAGGATTAATCCCAATTGAAATTTCAGATATTTTTCCTGCAGCACATCATGAAGCATCAAGAATTGATTATAATCCAGAGGAATTTACAGAATTTGAAAAAACATGGACAGAGTTTTTCAAGAAAAATAAATTTTCAGAAATTAAATATGATAAGAACGATGAATTCTTAAAACATTTTGTTAAAACATTGCCAAAGAATATCAAGAAAAAATCTTTAGTTTAATTAAAAATAAGAAAAAAGAATGTGCTAAAAGATTTACACTTAAAGTGCTGCGTCTTCTGCCCAACCTTTGATGAAGATACCGTTTTTGTGAAGA
>REGF01000008.1 GCA_003702465.1 Candidatus Nitrosomarinus sp.
AAATTATACTACTTTTGATGAGTTTTATCATGAAAGTAGGAGTTGTAGGAGCATCAGGATATGTAGGAGGAGAAACCCTTCGTTTATTGGTTAATCACCCAGATGTAGAGATCACAACTGTAACTTCAAGACAGCATGTGGGAGAATACCTACACAGAGTTCAGCCAAGTTTAAAGGGATTTACAGATCTTACTTTTTCAGAATTAGATTATGACAAATTAACTGACAAATGTGATGTAGTTTTCACAGCAGTTCCTCATGGAACAGCAACAGAAATTGTAAAAGCATTGTACGATAGGGGAATCAAAATTATTGACTTAAGTGCAGATTACAGATTGCATAATCAAGAGGCATATGACAAATGGTATGGTTGGACACATCCACATCCAGATTATTTACCAAAGTCAGTTTTTGGAGTTCCAGAATTACATAGAGAAGAAATTAAAAAAGCACAACTTGTCTCTTGTCCAGGATGTATGGCAGTAACATCAACATTAGCACTTGCACCATTAATTAAAAATGACCTTATTGATACAAATCACATTATTGTAGATTCAAAAATTGGATCATCTGGTGCCGGTTCAGGTTCTGGAACAGCACATGCAATGCGTGCAGGAGTCATTAGACCATACAAACCAGCAAAGCATAGACACACTGGAGAAATTGAACAAGAATTAAGTGAAATTGCAGGAAACAAAATCAAAGTATCAATGAGTCCACATGCAGTAGATGTGGTTAGAGGAATTTTATGTACTAATCATACATTTTTGAAAAAAGATATGGAACAAAAAGAATTGTGGAAAATATATCGTGAAGCTTACGGTGATGAAAAATTTGTCAGATTAATTAGAGATAAAAAAGGATTATACAAATTCCCAGATCCAAAATTCTTAGTAGGTTCAAACTTCTGTGATATTGGATTTGATTTTGATGAAGATAATAATAGATTAATTGCTTTGTCAGCATCAGATAATTTAATGAAGGGTGCAGCAGGTTCTGCAATTCAAAACATGAATGTTATGTGTGGTTTTGATGAAATGAACGGATTAAGATATACGCCATTAACTCCTGTTTAGAAATGATCACAATTAAAATCGGCGGAAGTGTAGTAGATGATTTACATCAATCAACTATTTCAGATATTAAAAAAATTGCAGAAACAGAGGGTATCATTATAGTTCACGGCGGAGGAAAAGAAGTTACCAAAGTATGTGAACAATTAGGAAAAGAGCCAAAATTTGTTACTTCTCCAAGCGGAATCAAGAGTAGATATACAGACAAAGAAACTGCTGAAATTTTTACAATGGTCATGTCAGGTCGAATAAACAAAACAATAGTTCAGATGCTTCAAAAAAATGGAATTAATGCAATTGGATTATCAGGTGTGGATGCAAAAGTTATTGAAGCTGACAGAAAAAAGAAACTACTCATAATGAATGAGAAAGGAAGAAAACAAGCAATTGATGGAGGATATACAGGTAAAATTAAAAATGTCAATTCAGAATTCATTAGATCATTATTAGATAAAGGATTAACACCGGTTATTTCACCAATCGCAATTAGTGAAGAGTCTGAATTTCTCAACATAGACGGAGATAGAGCAGCAGCATATGTTGCAGGTAGCGTCAAAAGTGATAAAGTATTATTCATAACAAATGTAGACGGCCTTTTAATGGAAGACAAAGTTGTTCCCAAATTGACATTAGCAGAAGCAAAAGAAATTAGACCAAAAATAGGTCCAGGAATGGAAAAGAAGATTTTAGCTTCAACTGAAGCGCTAGATATGGGAGTTAAGCAAGCTTTTATTGCAAACGGCCAAAAAGAGAATCCTATTTCTACAGCTATTGCACATGATAATTGTACGGTAATTGAGCATGAGTGAAGATCAATACATGGGAAATCTGTATCAAAGATTTCCAGTTACAATTGAAAAAGGAATTAAGGCACACGTTTGGGATACAGATGGAAAAGAATACATCGATTGTATGGGCGGATATGGTGTTGCATTAGTTGGACATCAAAATCAAAGGGTCAATAATGCAATTAAAGAACAAGTTGATAAAATAATTACAGTTCATAGTTCACTTTACAACAAGACAAGAGAAGAATTTTTGAAAAAATTAATTGAAATTGCTCCAGAAGGCCTAACACAAGTTCATTTGAATAATAGTGGTGCAGAAGCAGTTGAAGCTGCAATGAAATTTGCAAGAAAGTTTACAGGAAAAAAAGGAATGGTTGCAATGAAAGGATCATATCATGGAAAATCATTTGGAGCACTGTCATTAACATTTAATCCAAAATATAGAAAATCATTTTCGCCTTTAGTTGAAAAAGTATCTTTTTCATCCTTTGGAGATATAGAATCATTACGTTCTGCTATTGATGAGGACACTGCATTCATAATTTTAGAGCCAATACAAGGAGAAAGTGGAATTGTAGTTGCTCCAGATGGATTCCTACAAGAAGTTAGAAAACTATGTGATGAAAAAGGAATTTTATTAATTTTTGACGAAATTCAAGCTGGACTAGGAAGAACAGGTCGATTATGGGCTGGAGAACATTGGAATACGATCCCAGATATTCTATGTCTTGCAAAAGGAATTGCTGGAGGAGTACCAATGGGAGCCACATTAGTTAGACCAGACATATTATCATCAATTAGTAAAGGAGAACACTCATCGACATTTGGAGGAAATCCTATTTCTTGTGCAGCAGGATTAGCAGCACTAACAACAATTACTGAAGATGGATTAATTGAAAATTCTAAAAAAATGGGAGAAATTTTCAGAGAAGGTTTAGAAAAATTAAAAGAAAAACACACAATGATTAGAGAGATTAGAGGAAAAGGACTAATGATTGGTGTTGAAATGAAATTTGAAGTAAGAGATATTTTGATGGGTTTAATTGAAGAAGGAGTACTAATGCTATATTCTGGAAGAAACATTCTAAGAATACTCCCACCGCTAGTAATTGAAGAAGAAGACGTAACAAAAGTTTTACATGCTTTAGATGTAGTATTAACTAAAGAGGAAGAAAAGAGAAATGTATAAGGACAAAATAGATGAAAAAATTATAGGATATCTTAAAGAAGACTCTAGAGAATCGTTTGTAGATATAGGTAAAAAACTCAAACTTTCAGAATCAGCAGTCAGAAGAAGAGTAAAAAATTTAGTAGACAGTAAAACAATAAGCAAATTTACGATTGAAATTGGAGAAGACAATGTTACAAGTGCAATTGTTTTAGTTTCTGTTGATTCTGCTACAGATACATCAAAAGTTTCAGCAAAACTTGCTAAATTAGAAGGAGTAAAAACAGTTTATGAAATTACTGGACAATACGATATTACTACAATTATGAGTGGTTCAAGTATTGCAGAAATTAACAACAGTATTGATGCATTAAGAAAGATTTCAGGAGTTGTAGATACCAATACTGTAATAATTTTAAGAAAAGTTGCATAAACCGAGTTTCGCTTCAAAAATTTAATTCAAAACTAATTTAGGATCAATTAAAAATAATTACAACGAAAATAGTACGAATATGTTTATATCATCAATTTTGCTCAACGAATTCAGTAATGAAAGATCCGAATCACTATGCAAATATGTATAATTCATATGAAAAAAATCCAAAAAAAATTAGAGTATTAGATAGTACTTTGAGAGAAGGGGAACAACATCCAGGAGTCTCATTTACTAACAAACAAAGAATTCAGATTGCATGGATGTTAGATTATTTCGGAGTGGATCAAATTGAAATTTCTCCAGTAGTTTCAAAAGATCATCAAGAAGCAACTAAAACAATTATCAAGCAAGGATTAACTGCAGACATAGTTTCTCACGGTCGTGCACTTAAAGAAGACATAGATGTTTCACTAGATTGTGACGCAAAATGGTGTGCAGCATATTTGGGAATTTCAGACATACATCTTAAAGATAAACTTCGAATATCAAGAGAAGAAGCATTAGAAAGAGCTGTAGAAACTGTAGAATATGCAAAATCTCATGGATTAAAAATTAGATTTACGGTAGAAGATGGCAGTAGAGCAGAACCAGAATTTTTACTAAAAGTTTGTAAAGCAATTGAAGAAGCAGGAGTAGACAGAATTAGTCTACCTGACACAGTAGGAATTTTACGTCCAATTGGAATGTTTAATTTTGTAAAAAAAGTTAGAGAAGTTGTAGATGTTCCATTAGATGCACACGTACATAATGATATAGGGTTAGCAGTTGCAAATGCATTTTCAGCTTGTGATGCAGGAGTTGATCAAATTCATACAACTATTGATGGAATTGGAGAAAGAACAGGAATTCCACCACTTGCAGAAGTAGCAGTTGCATTAACTTACTTGTATAAATCACCAAATGACTTTAGATTAGATATGCTATTGGATTTATCAAAATTGATTGAAGATTATACAGAAATCAAACCATATGATTCAAAACCAATTGTCGGATCAGCCGCATACAAACACAAAGCAGGTACACACCTTGCAGCGATTCTCAGAAATCCAGCAGCTTATGAGCCAATTCCACCAAGAGCAGTAGGAAATAGGAGAAGGATAGTTTTTGGAGAATTAGCAGGTAAAACAGGTGCAGCCTATTTGATGTCATTATTAGGATTAGAAAAAGATGATACGGGTGCAAAAGCAGTTGCATCAGGACTAAAGAATCTAAGAATGGGAGATCTAATTGAAATTCCGCTAGAAGATAGACTTGAGAAGATTATTGAAGATAAATAAAGAGGAGAAATGAATAGTAATTATGTCAAAATGTGAAGAATGTGATGCAGATATCTCAATACCAAGTGATGCACTTGAAGGAGAAATTGTAACATGTCCCGAATGTGGCGCAAGTTTTGAATTAGCAAAAGGTTCAGATGGTTTTGATCTAAAGCCTGCTCAAACAGTTGGCGAGGATTGGGGCCAGTGAATCCTGATGTTACAATTCTTTACGATTCCATACGTTGGGAAGAAAAAGCTCTACTAGAAGCAGGTAAAAAAAAAGACATCAACATACAGATGGTTGATTGTAAAAAACTTGCTTTAGATTTAGAAAAAAAACCTGAAGATTACGGTGTAGTAATTCAACGATGTGTGAGCTATTATAGAAACCTACATTCAACAGCTGCACTTGAAGGAATGGGAGTTAAAGTAATCAATTGTTTAAACACAGGAGTCTTTGCAGGAAATAAATTATTCACACATATGTTATTAAAAAAATCAGGAGTGCCAACACCCGATGCAACAGTAGCATTTTCAAAAGATGCAGCTATTGAAGCATTAGAAAATGATGGATATCCAAAAGTTATCAAACCAACTGTTGGAAGTTGGGGAAGATTAATTTCAAAATTAAACGATAAAGATTCTGCAGAAGGAATTATTGAAAGTAGAGAAACTATGTATCCAATTTACCAAATTCATTACTTAGAAGAATTTGTAAAAAGACCACCAAGAGACATTAGAGCAATCATGGTAGGAGACAAAATAGTTGCTGCGATATATAGAAAATCAGAACATTGGAAAACAAACATGGCATTAGGTGGTACTGCCGAACCATGTGAAATTACACAAGAAATGGAAGAAATGTGTATCAAAGCAAAAAAAGCTGTGCAAGGAGATATTGTAGGTGTAGATTTGATGGAAAGTGAAGAAAAAGGATTAGTTGTTCATGAAGTCAACAATACAACAGAATACAAAAACACTGTCAGAGTATGTGATGTAGACATACCTTCTCTAATGCTTGATTATGCAATGAAAGTAGAGCGATAAAAATGGATGAACATTTTACAGTAACGCCAAAATTTACAACAAAAATGTTAGAAAAAGCACTTCGACTATACACACCATCACTTAGCGAAAGACCAATGGCAGAATTTTTGGCAGATAAATGCGATGATTTAGGATTTGAAGACATAAAAATTGATGAAGTTGGAAATATAATTGCAAAAAAAGGTTCAGGTTCACCAAAAATTTTGTTATGTGGTCACATGGATGTAGTTCCAGGAAAAGTCAAAGTTAGAAAAGAAGGTGACTCGCTTTATGGTCGTGGTGCATCTGATGCAAAAGCACCACTAATGGCAATGTTGTTTGCTGCAGCATCGATTAAAGAAAATCAAGGAACAGTAACTTTTGTAGGAGCTGTAGATGAAGAAGGAAACGCCATAGGAATCAAAAATATCGTTAAAAAAGAAATGGATGTCGATTATGCAGTGTTTGGTGAACCTAGTGGAATCAAACAAGTAACAATTGCTTACAAAGGAAGATTAGCAATTAAACTAAAAATTAGTGTTTCAGATAGTTCACATGCAAGTGCACCTTGGCTCTCAAAAAATGCAATTGAGGAATCAATAATTTTTGTAAAAGAATTAAAAGAAAAATTAGAAGCAAATCAAGAAGGTAAAACAAAAGGAATGTTGCTTACAGCAACAATGACTGAAATTAGAGGAGGAACAAGTCACAACATTACACCAAAAGAATGTGAGACTCTTTTTGATATTAGAATTCCAGTAGATATGACTTGTAAAAATATTGAACAAAAAATTGCAACATTAGTTAAAGACATTGCCCAAGAAAGAGAAGTAGATGCATTTTATTCAATTTTAGATGAAACTGAACCATTCGAAGCAGCTCACAATTCATCGTTAGTCAGAGCATTTACTCTAGGAATTATGCAAGTAGAGAAATCCAGACCAACATTAATTCGAAAAACAGGTACGGGAGACATGAATGTTTTAGGAAATCAATGGAAAATTCCAGTTATCACATATGGTCCAGGAGATCCTCATGAAGCACATACAATTGATGAAAAAGTTTCAATTGAAGAATATCTAAAAGGAATAGAAATTTTCAAGGCTGCTTTACAGCATTTAAAAAGGCTACATGATAAAAAATTGCAATAATGTTATCTTTTGTAGGTTTAGGAATATCTGGTTTTGAATCGATTCCCATAGAGGGATTAGAAACAATTTCAAATGCAGATGTTGTGTATTTAGAACAGTTTACTAGTCCAATTAGTGAAACAGATTTAGAAAAAATTAAAAATTCTACCAAAGGCGAATTCAAGTTAGCTAAAAGATGGTTAGTTGAAGATGGAAATGAAATTTTAGAAATTTCAAAAGAAAAAAATGTTGTTTTGTTGGCATACGGAGATCCCTATATTGCAACAACACATATCGAATTAAGAGCAAGAGCAATTGAAAATAAAATTCAAACAAATTCAATCCATGCTTCTTCATCATTAACATCTATGATTGGAGAATGTGGTTTACATTTTTACAAAATCGGAAGAATTGCAACTATCATGAGTGAGATGAAATCACTTACAACACCTTATTATGTAATTTATAAAAATTTAATCGAAGGAAATCACACAGTACTTTTGCTAGAATACAATCAAGACAAAAATTTTTTCTTAGATCCTAAAGATGCATTAATTGGATTATTGAAAACGGAACAAGGACAGTCAAGAAAAGTAATAACAGAATCAAATTACGTAATAATTGCATCAAGAATTGGCTTTAAAGACCAGGCAATTGTTTCAGGTGAAATCTCTAATTTGAAAGAAATGGATTTTGGAAAACCACCTCATACAATTATCATTCCAGGAAGATTACATTTTACAGAATCAGATGCATTGAAATTATTTGGAAAATGTATAGATGAGCCATTTGATAATTCTGAAAAAACAGAAAAAATTTCAAATCAAATGATGAAAAAATATGTCCCTATGGTCAGAGAAGCGTTAGAAGAAGTTGAACCATATTACAAAGATCAAAAAGAATTTGAAGTAATTTTAGATAATGCTGAACGATACATTAAGGATGCAGAGATATTTTTAGGCGAGGGTAGAGATGAAAATGCAATTTTAAGCATCGGATATGCTGATGGGTTAGTGGATGCACTAAGATTAGCAAAAGGTCTTGAATTTAAAATGTAAGATTATCAATAAATTAAAGAGTAGGTCAAAAGGTAAAAAAACATTGGAACAAATTGAAAAAAGTATCTTATCAACAATTTACGTAAGTGAAATTACTGGAAAAAATCCAATAGAGAAAATTTTAGAAAATAAAATGGTCTCAGAAGAACAAATTTTAAAAAAAATGGACAAACTAATTCAAGAAAATCTAATAAATCAAGATAAAAAGACACTGACAGAAATTGGTAGAGGATCTTTGCGAGTTGTATTGGCAGGGGGGGTTTTTGACATTATACATCCTGGACATATTTCGACATTAAATGCAGCAAAAGCATTAGGAGATGTATTAGTTGTAGTTGTAGCAACAGATAACACAGCAGTAAAAATGAAAAAACGAAGACCAATTCACAGTCAAGAACAAAGACAGGAATTAGTTAATTCATTGGCCGTAGTAGACTTGTGTTTAATTGGACAAGAAAATGATATTTTCAAAACAGTGAATTTAGTTAAACCACAAATAATTGCATTAGGTTATGATCAAGTTCATCAAGAGCAATTCATCACTGAAGGATGTAAAAAAATTCAATTAGATGCAAAAGTTGCAAGATTACAGTCACCTATTCCAGAAAGCTCCAGTTCTAAAATAGAAAAGGAATATGGAGAATCAATTCACGGAATTTAATTATTTACATCAATTTTTATTGAAACTTTTGAACCATCCTTTAACTTATTATTTTTACGAATGCAAGTTTTAGAAATTAATTCAATTACAGATTCATCATGATGTGTTCTTTCAAGAATTATTAATTGGCATTTAATCGAATTATTTAATTTAGCAGAAAAACACTTTACCCAACCATATGTTCTCTTTCCATCAGAAAAACTTTTGATTTTTATTCCATCAAGTGTTTCAAATTGTTTAATCGCTTCTTGATGAATTTTTTTATCTAAACGAACATTTAGAGTTCCAGGAAATGGAACATATCCAATTTTGGATTTGAATTGTTTCGTATATCCTTTCAATCCCATATAATATGCACCTTCACCCATTCCAGAAACTAAAGTTCCTTGTAGATTAACAATTGAAGGAGAAGAATCCAAACTTTTTTGAAGAAGAGAAGATAATTTTACAATTTCAGAATAACCTTTACCAGTAATTTTTACAGATAGATTTCTTCCACTAATTATTCGATTGATGAATTTGTTTTGTTCTAATTCTAACAAATGCTTTGATGCAGCTTGTTGTGATTTATTGATATTTTTTCCTAAAGCAGAAGTTGTTATTGTAACGTAATTGTATTTTGCTCCTTTTGATAATAGATAAGAGAGAGTTAAGAGGTGCTGAATTTTTAGTTCAGTCATCTAAAATCCTAAGATACGCCTAAATCAGCGAATGTCTTTAGTGTCATGCCATCAGAGTTAGTTAATTTTGCAACTCTATGACCAATAACGCATTCAATTCCAGCATTTTTAGCACCTTCCAATAATCTCTTGGTGATAATTCCATCTAATAGAAGATATTTGATGCCAGATTGAGAAGATAATTTACTTACCACTTCACTAATTGGAACTTTAAAGATTTCATTTTGTTCACTGTCTAATGCAACTGCTTCTAAAGTTTCATTAAGATTTGGGAAAATTTTAGAGGCAACATCTGCAATAGATTGATCATCTTCACTTTTGAGGGATGGTGTAGGTTTTCCATTTTTAATTTCATCAACAACTGGTTGTAAAATTTCATCTAATCTTTGAGGAGTTAGTTCTTCTACTTCAACACCAGTATCTGCTTGTAATTCATAATCAAGTGTTACAACAGATTTTAATTCTTTGAGAATAAAACCACCTGCTCTATCGCCATCAATAAATGCAACAACTGTATCTTTTTTAGAACATAATTCTTTAATGGATTCATCAATTTTTGCACCTTCAATTGCAAGGACATTATCATATCCTGCTCTCAACAAGTTAATGACGTCTGCTCTACCTTCAACTAAAATAATCCAGTTTGAATCAAAGACTCCAGAACTACATGTTAATTTAGATGGTCCATAACTAGATAGTTTTCCAGAATCACCTTGGTGAACATCATTTAACATTGTTTCACCTTCACTAACGGTTTTAGTTGCCCATTTTTGTTTAATTTCTTTTGCACGTTTTACAATGTCATCTTTCTTTGCTGCTCGAACATCATCAATTGCATCTAAAGTAAATTTACAATCAAATGGACCAACTTTATCAATACTTTCGATACCAGCTGCAATCAATGCACAAGTATCAATATCAGTGCTCATTGGAATTACAGCATTACCACTTGTAGTGTTAGATGTTGATTTAGCAATAACTTCAATACGTCCTACTTTTGAAACTCGTTGCAGTTCATTCAAATTCATCTCCGGGCCTAACAGTCCTTCTGTTTGGCCGAAGATGGCTCCGATTATATCTGCCCTTTCAACGAGCCCATCAACTTCATAGGAAAGTTTAACGTGATATTTGACAATTCCTGATTGAGGCATAAATTATTCATCTCCTTTATCATGATATCATAAATTTCAATCTAGGATATATGAGGGTATCGCAATCAACAAGAAATTTCAAACATAGTTTACACTAGGTGTAGTAAAAAATGAAAATAATGATTCTGGTTTATTCAGTACTAAATGAGTGACCACATGAACAGGATTTTGTTACATTTGGATTATTAATTTTAAATCCAGATCCCATTAAGCTTTCAATATAGTCAACGTTTGCACCTTGTAAATGATCAACACTGTAACTATCAACTAAGAGTTTAACTCCATTTTCTTCAAGAACTAAATCATCTTCTTCTGGTGCTTTTTCAAAGCCCATTCCATAAGATAATCCAGAACAACCACCACCTTGAACATACACTCGTAAGTATTCAGGTGCTTCGGCTTCTTCTTTCATGAATTCTAGGATTTTCTCAGCTGCTTTTGCAGTAACTGTAACCATTTTTTGTGTTTGTTCAGTTGCCATTATGATCAAAAGTCATTTTTAAATTATAATAATCTTTTCCCCTTGAACATACTAGTAAATCCATAGGCTCAAAAGATAATAAAAATAAAAAAGAGACTGAAATAGCTTATTTCTTGGATTTGTTTACAAATGCAGTCATTCTTTCTTGGCGATCCGGATGTGTAAAGCAATTTCTCCATGCAAGGAGTTCAATAGAAAGACCAGTATCAAGATCTGCATTTCTTCCTTTATTGATTGCAACTTTAGACATCTGAACACCCATTGTTGAACATCCAGCAATTTGTTGTGCCATTTTCAAAGCTTCTTCTTGTAGTGATGCAAGAGGAACTACATGGTTAACTAAACCAATTTCTTTTGCCTCATCAGCTTTGATCATTTTTCCAGTATAGACAAGTTCTTTTGCCTTTGCTATTCCCACAATTCTCATTAATCTTTGTGTTCCACCCCATCCTGGAGGGATACCGATTGTTACTTCTGGTTGGCCTAATCTTGCAGTATCAGCTGCAATTCTAATATCACAAGACATTGCAAGTTCACAACCTCCACCTAATGCAAATCCATTGATTGCTGCAATTGTTGGTTGTTTAACTAATTCTACAGTTGCAGTAACAAGTTGTCCAGTTTTTGCATATTCGACAGATTCATCTGCAGATATTTTTGACATGTATTCAATGTCAGCTCCTGCAGAAAATGCTTTTTCACCTTCACCAGTCAAAATGATAACTTTGACATTATCATCGTGATTGAGAGTTTCAAAAGTTTTGATTAGTTCCTTTGCAACATCAGTGTTCATTGCATTTAGTTTGTCAGGTCTGTTGATTTTGACAGTACAAATGCCATCAGAAGTTGATGTGGTAACTAGTGACATGAAAATTTGTCAAGTCATGCAAGAATTAAATGTTATCTATTTTTTAGAAATTTTTCCCCATTGTTGGAGTGCAGATGCTGCTGCTACCCAAGTTCTGAGATCTTGATAAACTGGAACATTATGTTTTTCAATTAATTTAATCATTTTTTCAGTGTATGGACCACCATTACCTCCACATAACAATGGCTTCTTTCTTTTCTTTTGGAAATCAGCTAAATGATCAACTATTGTTTCTTCAAGTGGATCATCTTGGAATACAAACCATGGCATTGCAATATCAATATTCTTTTCATCCATAAATTGTTGAATTACAAATCTATAATCTTCTGCAGTAGCACCACCGCCAACATCTGCTGGATTACCATTATGGATTGGGACAGCAGGTGGGAAATGTGCTTTCATTTTTTTAACATTTTGAGGAGATAATTTTCCAATTGCTAATCCGAATTTTTCCAATTGATCAATTCCGCCAATCATTGGACCTGCACCATTACTGGTCATAGCAACTTTGTTGCCTTTTGCAGCAGGTTGCCATGCTAATGCTTTGAGAACACCTGCTAATTCTTGATAACTATCAACTGAAATAATTCCTGCTTGTTTGAATGCACCCATAATTATGGCATTTGAGCCACCTAGTGAACCTGTGTGAGATGCTGCTTGTTTTGCACCAGCAGCAGTTCTACCACTCTTCCAAATTACAATTGGTTTCTTTTTCTCTTTCATAACACGTTTAGCAACATTAATGAATTTTCGTCCATCACCAAATCCTTCAACATATAATCCAATTACTTTGGTTTGAGGATCATTTGCAGCATACCAAATCATATCTGCTTCATCAACATCAGAACGATTTCCGAAACTGATCATCTTTGATAATCCAAATACATCAGCACTTTCTAGCATACTAATTCCCATTGTACCACTTTGTGAAAAGAATGCAACAGGACCTAATTGTGAACGAAGCATTCTTTCTTGTCCTTGGAATGCACAATCTAGACGATTTGCAGCATTAAACATTCCAATACAGTTTGGACCAATAATTCTGATTTTGTGTTTTTTAGATAAACGTGCAACTTCTGCTTCATAATCGGCTCTTTCTCCACCAAGTTCTTTTCCTCCACCTGAAACAATTACAACACTATGAACACCTTTCTTTGCACAATCCTCTAAAACTGGAGGAGTCATTGACAAATCTACTGAAACTACAACAAGGTCAACTTTTCCTGGAATATCTGCAACTGAAGGATAACATTTTTGCCCAAAGATTTTGTCAGCCTTTGGATTAATTGGATATACTTTTCCTTTAAAATCATAATTTACTAAACTATCTAAAATTGAATTTCCAATCTTGCCAGGTGTTGCAGATGCACCAACAAGTGCTACTGATTTTGGAGTAAAGAATGTCTCCATATCTGCAATGTTTGGTTTTGCTTTTGAGATAGAATTATTCTTTTTCTCTTTGTTTAGAATGATTTTTGCATCAACTACATAGTGAGATTTTGGATAAACAATTACTGGATTAAAGTCAATACTGTTAACATAATCTGCATTTTCAACACCTAGTTTTCCAATGTCTACCAACATTTTTGCAACTAGATTTGTGTCAATTGGTTCACTTCCTCTGAAACCTTTTAGAAGTTTTGAGCCCTTTAATTCATTTAACATGGATTTTGCATCAGAAGTGGTAATTGGGAGCATTCTAAATGCAACATCTTTCATAACTTCTGTCATGATACCACCCATTCCAACCATTATGATTGGACCAAATTGAGAGTCATTTTGAATACCTACGATTAGTTCAACACCTTTTGGAACCATTTTCTCCAAAAGAATTCCTTTAACATCAACTCCTTTCTTTTTTGAAAGTCGTCCATACATGTCAGTAAAGGTCTTTTTTACATCATTGACATTATCTAATCCAACTTTTACCCCACCAACATCAGTTTTGTGTAAGATTTGTGGAGATACAACTTTCATTACAAGTGGAAAACCAATTTTCTTTGCTTGTTTTGCAGCTTCTTCAGCAGAAGTTACTAATGCATAAGGTGGAACTTTAACGCCATAAGTTTTGAGAATAGATTTTGATAGTTCTTCGGTAATTACTTTGTGATCGGTTTGAATAGTTTCATCAAAAATTTTCTTGACAGCAGCCATTAGTCGATCGATGAAATCAAAACTCAATATATTAAACTTTGGTCAAAGCGAAAATTGTGATTTAAAATTTTTGTAAAATGTTTCCATGTTAGATTTAACAGTGGAAATATTTCGATCAATATCTGAACGAATTTGCTGTGGATCAATATCAGGTATTTTATGCAATTTTTCTTCAGTTTTATCTAACCAGAGATTTACCATCTGTTCATTTACTTCAAGATGAAATTGGAGTCCAATTGCACTTTTGTATTGAAATGCTTGATTTTGATAATTCTTAGAAAAAGCTAATCTAGTAGCACCTGAGGGCAAATCAAATGTGTCACCATGCCAATGAAATACAGAAAAAGGATTTTGGAATCCAGTAAATAGTTTAGAATTATTAGAGATAGTCAAATCATGATAAAATCCAATCTCAGTAATTGGTCCTCTATATACAGAAGCACCAAAAGTTTTTGCAATTAATTGAGAACCTAAACAAATCCCCAATACAGGAATTGAATTTTCAACACAATTTTTAATTAATTTTTGTTCTTCAATCAAATAAGGCAAATCATCATTTGCACTTTCTGGAGCACCTAGAATTACTACAAATGAAAATTTTTTTTTAGGAATTTCTTCATGTTTTGCATGAACAGATGTGATATCAAATCCATCATTAGACAATAAGTTACCCAAATGCCCTGAACCTTCAATTCTAGTATTTTGTATAAGTAAAACTTCAGACATTAGGAAAATTAAAAATAATCAGATTATGGCCAAATGCCTTTTTGATTAAATGCTTCCAAAACACGTTCAACTGCTAAAACCATGGTTGCTTTTCGCATGTCAACTTTGTGTTTTTTAGATAATGCATATGCATCTTTGAATCCTTGTGTGATGTTTTTCTCCATCTTTGATGCAACTTCATCAAAACTCCAATAGTATCCCATATTATTTTGGACCCACTCCAAATAAGAAATACAAACACCACCAGAATTTGCTAAAATATCTGGAACAACAAGAATTTTTTTCTTTTCAATTACAGGATCTGCTTCAGGTAATGTTGGACCATTTGCAGCTTCACCAATAATTTTACAGTTTAGTTTTTCTGCGATTTTTGCAGTGATTTGATTTTCTAATGCTCCAGGAATTAAAATCTCACATTTTGCAGTTAGTAATTCCTCAGTTGTAACTTCTTTACTTCCTGTAAATCCTACAACTGAACCAGTTTTTTCTTTATGTTCTAAAATTTTACTAACTTTAGCACCTTTAGGAATTAAAATTGAGCCTTTAGAATCACTAACTCCAACTACTACTGCACCCATTTTTTCTAGATATTCACCTGCAAAAGTTGAAGCATTTCCAAATCCTTGTAAAACTACTTTTGCTCCTTTTAATTTAATTTTCAATGTTTTTGCAGCTTCTCTTACAGTGTAAGCTGTACCCAATCCTGTTGCAACATTTCTTGCCAAAGAACCTCCCATAGAAATTGGTTTTCCAGTAATTACACCAGGAGAATATTTGTTGCCATTTAATTTACTAAAAGTATCCATAATTTGGGTCATTTCTCTACCAGTTGTATAAACATCAGGTGCAGGAATGTCTTTTTCAGGTCCAATTATTTCTGCAATTTTGTAAGCAAAACCACGAGTTAATCTTTCCATTTCACCATCACTGAGTTTTTCAGTTTTTGGATTTACGTAAATTGCACCTTTTCCTCCACCAAGTGGAACATCAACAATAGCACATTTCCAAGTCATCCATGAAGATAGAGCCATTACTTCACGTTCCATATATTCAACACCACCTTCTGGATTGAAATAACGAATACCACCTTTGTATGGTCCTCTATCGTTATTGTGTTGACTTCTAAAACCAGTAAATACTCTAATTTTTCCATTATCCATTTTTACAGGAATTTTTACTCGCAACATTTTATTTGGCATTGCAAGATATTCACGAATTCCCTTATCCTTGATTCCAAGGATATCACAAGCGTCATTTACTTGCTTGGTTGCATTAGCAAATGGATCGGATTTTACCATAATAATGATAGATATCCAATTCAGATTATATAAGTTTGGTTCAAAAACAAATATTGAAATTTTAGATTTTTAAAAATATTCTAAAATTATTGATAGATAATTACCCTTAAATTGACTGAGAATAAAGTTGAGATATCATGATGGCATCACGCGGTTACGATATGACACCAACAATGTATTCTCCGGATGGCAGAATCTATCAAGTTGAATATGCAATAGAGACTGTAAAAAGAGGAACATTAGCTATTGGTATCAGTACCAAACAAGGAGTCATTATGGCAGTAGAAGAAAAAGCAAGAACTTTACAAACTAAAAATATTACACAGAAAATTTTCCAAGTTGATTATCATATTGGAGTTGCTGCAGCAGGATACATTCCAGATGCACGTGTTCAAGTTGATAATGCCAGAGCATTTTCACAAGGAAATAGAATGACATATGATGAATCAGTAGAAATTGCTACTGTTTCAAAATATTTAGCAGATACAGCTCATCAATTTACTCAATATGGAGGAGTACGTCCAAATGGCGTTTCAATGATTATTGGAGGAATTGATCAAAAAGGAGAAGCAATCTATGTAATTGATCCTAGTGGAACATACGTACAATTTTCCGCAGTTGCAATTGGTGCAGGTGCTGATGAAGTTAATTCATTTTTAGAAAAAAATTATAATCCAGACATGAGTTTAGAGGATGCAGCTGCATTAGCTATTGCATCAGTTAATTTGAAAGCAGAAGCTAAAGATGAAATTAAGAATGTCAAAATGGCAAAAGTTTCATCTGAATCAAAAGTTTTTGAAAAAGTTTCAGAATCAGATTTAGAAAATTATTCTAAAAATGTATCAAAATTTTCAAATGAATAGAAGTTTTAGATTTGAAAAATATTCAATCAGACATAAGGAGAATTTAGATAATGGGTTTAGGAAGTAGTTATTGGAGTGAAGTAATTGAAGTACTTCGTGACATTATTCCAATTTACGATAAAGTTAATTCAATAATATCATTAGGTAAAGATGTAGAACATAGGAATAGAGGAATTTCAGGTAGAGTTCTAAAAGGAAATAAAATTTTGGATGCGGGGTCTGGTTTTGGAAACATGTCAAAAACAGCATTGAAACTAACAGATGGAGAAATTTCAATCACTCTTTATGATCCTCTTGTACCAATGCTCAAAAATACAGGTTCACATTTTGAAGAAATTCCAGATATGGCAAACGGGGTTTTTGAACACATACCATTTAGAGATGAAGAATTTGATGCAGTATTATGTGGTTATTCATTAAGAGATGCAATAAATTTGAGAGTAGCAATTTCTGAAATTCATCGAGTATTGAAAAAAGAAGGACGAATGGTAATTGTAGATTTAGGAAAACCTGATGAAGGGTTTATCAGAGCAGGTGTAGCATTTTATCTAAGATGTATTTTACCGATTCTAGCATTTAGTGCAGGTGGAAGATTGGGATTAAAATTTGGAACACTGTATGGAACGTTCAAGAGATGGCCACAAAATAAAAAATTAGAAAAATTATTGTTAGAAAAATTTTCACGAGTGGAATTTGAAAAAGATCTTATGGGTGGCGCAATAATGGTTGCGGCATACAAATGAACAGAGTTCTAATTTTAGTTAATTTAACTGGATTAATCATAGGCATTTCATATGGACTTCATGGTCCAATTCTACCAATTTTTGCAAAAAATGTTATTGGTGCCACATATTCAGAATTGGGCATAATTGGACTTGCAAATTTTGTTCCGTACATGTTCATTCCACTATTTGTTGGAATATTATTAGATAGAATAAACAATGCACACCTATTAGCTATAGGAGCAGCAATCAATTCAGCATCAATCTATCTCTTATCTATTGCACAATCAGTTCCAGAAATTCTTGGATTTAGAATAATGACAGGAGTTGCCCATGCATTTTTCTGGCCACCATGTGAATCTATAATCTCAAATGAAAGTACTGAAAAAAATCGAGTCAAAAACATCTCTTGGTTTACAATGTTTTTTGTGATGGGATTCATGATTGGACCATTATTAGGAACAGCATTTTTGGAAAATCTCGACATTACATATAGAATATTATTCCAAATTGCTGCATTCATTTTAGCTGCAGGAATCATTACAGCATTATTAGCATCAAAAAAGAGAGTCAAAATACATCATGAAAGATTTTCTTTTTCAGCAATAAAAGATATGAAAAAATTTCCAGAAGTAATAACACTATTAATTTTCTGTACATCATCATTTGGAATAATTTTGACGATTTATCCAGCATTTCTAAATGATAAAGGAATGGATGCAACAGATGTTTTGTATTTATTTTTTGCATTTGGAATTTCACGAGTTATTTCACTAGCATTAGCAGGTAAGTTTGCAAAGAAAACTAGTCAAACATTGATTGCTGCAACATTAGCAGTTTCAATTGGACTAGCTATTTCAGTTGTGGCAGATTCAATTATTACATTTGGAATTGCCTTAGTTTTGATGGGATTTGGATTTAGTATATTCTTCCCATTAACTTTGGAAATTATTTTAAGTAAAACAAGAAAAGGGATTTCTGGAAAAATTATTGGTGCATATGAAACAATTTTTGGTTTAGGATGGGCAGTAGGGCCAACAATCGGGGGACCAATCACTCAATCATTTGGAGATGAAACACCGTACATAATTTTTGCAGTAATTGGAATAGGGGTTACAATTCTAGCAATTATTTCAAGGAAAAAATTAGAACCATTAAAAATTCAAGAAAAATAGTATTTCAAATGAATTAAACAAAATTAGGCACAATTTCAAACATTACGTTTAATTTTAAATTAGAAAATATCTGAACATGTTAGAATTTTCATTAAATATTGGTGGTAGTGAATGGATGATAATTATTTTTGTTGCAGTTGTATTAGTACTAGGGACAGGGAAACTTCCAGGTGCAGCCAAAAAAATGGGAAAAGTTGTTAGCGAATACAACAGTGCCAAAAATGAAATTCAGCAACAGATGAAAGAAGTTACTGAAGAAGTTCCAAAAATTTCAGGACCAGTTGAATCTGAAAGAGAGAAATTAGAAATGATTGCAAAATCTGCGGGAATTATTACAGAAGGTAAAACAGATGATGAAATTCAAAAAGAAATAACTGCAAAAATGGGTCAAAAAACAACAGACACATCTGAAAAAAAATAAAAACTATTTTGATTTTTTAATTCGATAAAGATCCTTATCTAATCTTTTTTTAGCAAATTTGTAATAATCAGGAACTATTTCAAATCCAAGATAACGACGATTGAGAGATTTACTTACAACTGCAGTTTGTCCAGAACCTAAGAAAGGATCTAACACAACATCTTTTTTCTCACTAGAATATTCTAATAATTTCTTAATAATTTCTGAAGGTAGTTTAGTAGGAGTCTTTTCATCACCAGACCAATACTCTCTTTTGATATCCCAAACATCTTCTTTATCACGATAATGAAGACTTCGGCCATCTGGAGATTTGTCACCTTGTTTAAATCTAGAAAAAGGAAAGAATTTTCTTTTTTTATCATCTTTACAGACGTAGAGGCAATGATAGTGAGAAGTAACAAATTTCTTTTTTGTAACAACACCAAATTGATATTTCCAGATTATGTGATTAATTGTAATAAATCCAACATCATCTAGTGCAGACAAAATATCTTTAAGATTATTCCATCCTGAAAAAACATACATGCTTCCAGAATCTTTTAAAATTCTAAATGCCTCACTCATCCAGGAAAATGTAAAATCATAATAATTTTCAGGTTTAATTTCATTATATCCAGATAATACTCTAGAAGCAGTTCTATTGTAATTGGCTTTTTTTGCTTTAAAATTAATAGCAAAAGGAGGATCAGTAATTACAAGATCAATTTTGTTTTTTGGGATTAATTTCATCCCATCAATACAATTTTTATTGTAAATTTTGTTAATTTCTAACTTCTTCATTTTTAAATTAAAGATTGTTTCTAGGTTAATAATCTCATTGGTTAATAAGAAAATTAAACAATAAATCATCAATTATTTCTAATTAAATAGATCTTGAAATTTTCATGTCCAAAATGTAAATCAAAAATTGAAATTCAAAAAACATTTAACAAAAAAATGCATGTATCTTGCAATAAATGTGGAATTCAAGATATTCTAGAATTTTCAAAAAATCCTGATGAAGTATTCTTAGAATTTTTAGCAAGATTTGACAAGGGATTAGTTACTCAAAAAGAACTAACAATAGAATTAGCCGATGAAGGAATTATCAGAGCAGATAAAGAAATTAATGAAATGATCGGAGAATCAAATCCAGAAAAATTTCTGGAAGAAATTTTGCGTTCAAAAAAAGATTTTATTTCAGATTATAAAATTATGAAGAATTCCGAGCCTAAAATGGGTTGTAAAGTTGGAGATTTAGGATTAAAAGAAGAAATTTCAAATTTTTTAAATGAATTAAAAATTGAACAATTTTACAAATTTCAAGAAGAGGCAATTCAAGAAATAGTATTTGGGGAAAATATTGTTATCGAGGCACCAACAGCATCAGGAAAAACAGAGGCATTTTTAATTCCAGTAATTCAAAGAATTAAAAAAGAATCGAATAAAGACAAAATTTTTGCAATTTTTGTGTATCCTACAAAAGCATTAGCAAGAGATCAATTTCCAAAAATTAAAAAATTTGCAGATAAAATAAAAATTAATGTTAAAGTTTTTGACGGAGATACAAAAATAGAAGAAAGGAGAGAAATTATTGAAACACCTCCTGAAATCATAATTACAAATTTTGATGTTTTACATTATCATTTATGGCATCAAACTAAATTTTCAAATTTACTAAATTCAACAAAAATCTTAGTAGTAGATGAAGCACATGTTTATTCAGGAATTTTTGGATCTAATGTTCATTATATCATAAAAAGATTAAAAAGAATTTGTAAAAATAAATTACAATTTGTTGCAGCGTCTGCAACATTAGAAGATGCTAAAACATTTTGTGAGCAATTATTTGGTGAAAAAATGCAATTAATCAAAGGTTCAGGTAAAAAAGGAGAAACAGATTTTGTGATGTTGTTTCCATCACTTAGAACTCAAAGAAACCTAATGGTAGAATTAACAAAAAAATTGACAGATAGAAATCACAAAACAATGATTTTTAGCAATTCGCACTTGAATGCTGAACTTTTAGCAATACAGTCAAAAAAGCAGAAAATCAACATCAAGGTACATCGAGCAGGATTAATGGCAAATTATAGAATGTCTGTCGAAAAACAATTCAAAGAGGACAAATTACAAGCAATTTCATGTACTCCAACCCTAGAATTAGGCATAGATGTTGGAAATGTTGATTGTGTTATTTCATCTACAATTCCAGTTAATAGGCTCACTCAAAGAATAGGAAGAGCTGCTAGAAAAGGGCAAAGAGGGTATGCATTTTTAGCATTAGGAAATGATCCAATTTCACAATATTACAAAAATCATCCTAAGGATTATTTTGAAGATATTGAAAAAACATACATTGATCCAAATAATCCATTTGTAGAAGAATTTCAAATTCTAGCAATGGCTTGCGATAAACCAATTTCAAAACATGAATTAAAAGAACATCAAGAAATGATTAAACATCTTTTGACAAAAGGAAATTTAGTAGAATCAAATAATCGAATTATTCCAAATTTTGAAAAAATAAATTCAATTTTAAATGACTATAGTATTAGAGGTATTGGTAAATCAATCGACATTTTTCTTAATGAGAAAAAAGTTGGAGATAGAATTTTGCCTATTGCATTAGAAGAATTACACAAAGATGCAATTTATTTTCTAGCTGGATCACGCTACAAAGTAAAAGAATTGAATTATCCAAAAAAGAATTTTGCCAAAATTGAAAGAATTCCAAAAGATTATCCATACTACACAAAATCATTAACAGAAGAATGGCCAACAATTGAAACAATATTTGAAAAAAGAAATGCAGGAGGAATTGAAATAGCCTTTTGTAAATTACACATAGAGAAGAAGGTTTTAGGATATGTGAATTTAGAATTAGGACAAGAAGTTGCACAGGGTGAAAAAATTATGCTAGATAGTCCACTGGAATATGATTTCATCACAAAAGGGATTGTATTTCATGCACCAAGACCTCTAAAAATCATTAAAAAATCTGAAGATGAAGAATACACTGAAGCTAGTGGATATCATGCCACTGAGCATGTAGTAATTGAAGGTAGTAATATGATAACAGGAGGAGTTTCACAAGATTTAGGCGGTATTTCATTAGGTACGTCAGGCTTAATTTTCATTTATGATGGAGCAATTGGAGGTAGTGGGGCTAGTAAGGCATTGTATGATAGATTTGAAAAAGCACTTGAAAGAAGTATGCACATTGTAAAAGAATGCCCATGTAAAAATGAGGCAGGGTGTCCAAGATGTACATTTTCCTATCGATGTGGAAATAATAATGAGTTTTTACACAAATATTCAGCATTAGAAATTTTAGAAAGAATCAACAAAGGAGA
>REGF01000068.1 GCA_003702465.1 Candidatus Nitrosomarinus sp.
TGAAAACAAAATCAGTCAAAATCCCAACAAAATCAACTCTTTTCATGTACTCACTGTGGATTTGTAACTCAATATCAGGTAGAACTAACTGTACATATGCGAATGCATTATCTCTAATTCTTAGTTGATTTTTAACATGATCTTTATAAGCAATTATTTTAGTTATTCATTGTGAAAAAATTCTCAAATTCTAATACTGCAAAAGTCTACTGTGAAAAATGTGATTTGGTATTAAATTCACGTGAAAAATATTTGAAACATCTAGAAACTCATTCTTCAACAATTCCTTGTGATGTATGTCCAATTGATACTGTGATTGGGAAATTTGTGAATTTACTTAAAAGAAAGTCATCTCAAAACCTAGAATAGGTTTTTTTAACTCATTTTGATTAATCTTCGTTGATGAAGAAAAAAGGTCCTATTTTAGGAATAATTATTATTTCTATAATTGCTGGTATTGCAGCATTAGCATCTTCGTCTGAGACTGAATCATATGATGTTGATATGAGTAGAACTCATGGTAGTATTTCTACGGCTTTAGGCTCTCCAATCTTGGGAAATCCTGATGCTCCTATTACAATTGTTGAATTTGGTGATTATCAATGTCATCAATGTCATAATTGGTTTGTGGATACTAAACCTATGATTATGAGAGATTATATTGAAACTGGAAAAGCAAATTTGGTTTTTGTTGATTTTGCATTTTTAGGTAAGGATTCACCAAAAGCTGCTCAAGCAACTTACTGTGCTGATGATCAAAATATGTATTGGCAATATCATGAAGTTCTATACACTTCACAAGAATCTAAAATTGATAGTGGATGGGCAAATACTGAAAGATTGAAGGCTTTTGCTTTTAGTTTAGATCTTGATATGGAATCATTTAATGAATGTCTTGATTCAGAGAAATATTCTAAACGCGTACAATACAATTCACAACAAGCAAGAGATAATGGTGTTAGAGGAACTCCTGGATTTTTTATAGTTGGTCCAGATTTTGATCAAAAAACAATTGGTGGTGCTCAGCCATTTTCTGTTTTCAAAAGAGTTTTGGATTCTATGGTCTAAATGAAAAATATTTTAAAATTAGTTTTTTCTAATTTCAAATTCATTACATTATCAATTACAATTTTTATTTCTTTGATGATTACTTTGTTATTTGTTTCTGAATTTATTTTCTTTGAACCTTTCTTTATTTCCCATTTACCAAATGGAAGTGAACTTGGATTTGTTTTAATTTTAATTCTTTCAATTTTATCTGCATTAGTAATTCCTATGAATCTTTATAGAATTACTCATTTAAAAAATTCTAAACAGAAAATGGGTGGAAGTATTGTGGGTTCGATTGTGGGCTCTGTTGCTGGTGCATGTAGTTGTGGACCTATTGGATTTGCAGTGATCTCTACATTTGGTTCTGTTGGGGCTACTGCAACTGCATTTCTTACAAATTATGAAATTCCAATTCGAATTATTGCCATTGGAATTCTCATTATTACTTATTTTACAACGATCAAATCTTTGAAAACTGAATGTCAGATGAATTTTTAATTCTGATGCACAGAAAATCACCAATTAGACAAATTTTTGCAACCTTAGATTGTATCATCTAGTCTGATTAATCATACTTGTGACAATAATTTACGTTCCAGTACGACCAAGTAGACGAGACTCTGAACTTGACGAAATAGAAGATTCTGAAGACTAATTTTCTATTCCCACTTTATCTGATTATGCTTTGTTACTGCGTTCAGATTTTTATTTACCATTTTTAGCTTGGTTTGTATGCAAAATTGGAATTTGTTTATTGGAATATTTCTAATTTCAAGTCCAATTTTATTTGCAATGATCGCATTTCCTGATTCTATTGCATGGAGTTGGAATGAGGGTCGAGGTGGTTACTTTTTTGCACTAGTTTTTGTAATTGCTGAATTAATTGGTCTAAAAATAATTATTTCTAAAAAAAGATTATTGACATTAATTCCAATTGCCCTAATTACTATTTCATATTTGATTTCTTTAGAGTATGGCTTGAGAGAATTTTTAATCGAATCTGCTACTCAATTTGATGTTCAGTTAATTTACTCTTGGACTTGGATGTGGGACTTTATTGTTATGGCAATTTTTATTGTAATTGGTTTAACTATTTTCTTTGGAAAACGTTGGATTCGAATTGCACCTGCTGCACCAATATTTCTTAGTGGTACTGCAATAATTCTTTCTTTAGATGCATTCTTTCCATATGACACCCTTGGTCCATTACAATATGTTGTTCCATATTTTGTTCAAGCTAATGTTTGGATAATTACTACATTGGAACTTGGAACTGCCATAGCACGTGATAATATTATGTTCTTAAGAGGTGATCATGGTTCCATGGCCTTACAAGTTTTCTGGCCTTCTGCAGGTGTTCATAGTATAATCATTTTTTCTCTAGTAATTGGTGCATTTATGTTAAAAATGAATATCTTGAAAAGTCGAAAAATTGTATATTTCATTATAGGAATTATTGGAACAATTATCGTAAATTTAATTCGTATCTTTTCTTTATCTTGGTATGCACTAAAAGTCACAACTGATCCTGTTGCATGGGAGGAATATCACAAAATTGCTGGCGAAATAATGTTTTTGCCATGGCTATTTGCTTTTATTTTAGTTGTAATAGTAATTGAATCACGACGTCTAAAAAAATTGGAATCTGAAAACATCAAAAAAAATTAGTTATGTCACTTTGACCTTTAATTTCGCTTAAATCTGAAACTCTTACTCCTACCCTTCTAATAGTCATAGATTGATCTTCTAATGCATCAGTCAACAATTGTTCTACATTCTTTTCAAGTTCTTCAAGATTATTTGTAGAATTACGTAACATTTTAGATTTTGATTTGTTACTAAGATCAGATTGTACAAAATGTATGCCAATTGATTTAAACATTTTATTATTATTTTTAATTAAATCATGAATCTGTTTACACAATTCATACAAATTTTCTAATAAAAATTCATATTCTTTGGAATCTTTTTTCAGTGTAATGATTTTACTATATTGAATACTTTCCTCTTTTTCTTTAACTGGTTCATCATTAATCCCTCTTATTGCGTTGTAAATGTATGTGCCATTTTTTCTACCAAATTCTTTATTCAGTGTAAATACATCTATTTTTTTTATTTCTTGAATTGTTTCTAAATTCATTTCTTTAAACTTCTGTTCTGTTTTTTTACCTATTCCTGGAATGACTCTGATGTTTAATTCTTCTAAAAAATTTTCAATTTTTTCAGGTTGAACTATTGTTAATCCATCTGGTTTTTGATAATCTGAAGCAATTTTAGAAATTAATTTATTTGATGAAACGCCTATTGAACAACTTAGTTTTAGTTCTGTTCTTATTGAATTTTTTATTTGTTGAGCTAAATGGCTTGCTTTATCAAAATCCTCATTCACTCTTTTTGTTACATCTAGATACGCTTCATCTCTTCCAACATATTCAAAAATATCTGCATTGTTTTTCATTATCTGCATTGCTTTTTCAGTAATTTTTTCATAATATTGAAAATCTACTGGTAAAAAAACTGCGTCTTTTCTGTGCTCTAATTTTTTTTTTGCAAATGTGATTGGTATGCCTGATTTTACCCCAAATTTTCTAGCCGTATAGTTTGCAGTTGCAATTGCTCCACTGTCTCCTCCTCTATCTGAGAAAACACAAACACATACCGGTTTTGATTTTAAATCTGGTTTTCTTACTTCTTCACATTGAGCATAAAAATAATCAAAATCGATGTGGAAAACTACTCTTCCCAATATCTTACTATGTTTTTTTGATTATTATTGTATTGTGTCCGCGAGTTGTTTTTGATTTTTCTTTATTAACATCAACTATTTTTTTGCAATAACTATGTCTACTTTGTAATCTAAACTTGCTCTGTCATAAAGTTGTAGATTCCATGGAATAAATGATGGTTGATTTGTATTATTACTTATTTGAAATTTTAATTCTGTCAATTTTTTTCGTAAAATTTCTTCATTCATAGGATTCTTCACTGAATTAATTCCACGTTCATAATCATATGGGTCTGAAATTATTACATATCCGTTTGAAATTTGTTTGGAAATTATTTTTAATAAAATATTTGGTTCCATTAATTCTAAAATATTTAAGCCAATTATCAAATCAAATTTCATATTTTTAATTGGATTAGATACAAAATCTGAAACTATGTAATTTGTGTTGTCCTTTTGAATTTTATTTGCATATTGAATTGCACTAAATGATTTGTCTATACCAAAAACTTTTTCACTTAAATTTGACATGTGATTACTTATGATTCCAACTGAACACCCATATTCTAAAACTAATTTTGATTTTGGAATATTTTTTAGTTCTGATTTTATTGTTTTATAGAATTTATTATTTTTATTATTTTGATAAATTTGTGTCCACCTTTCTTCAATACCTGATTTATCATTATTGTCCCAAACAATATCGCTGAAAATTGATTTCAGAATTTTTTTCATTTCTTTATTTGAGGCTAATCTGTATAATTTTCCACTTAAAATTTTATGTTCAGAAATATATTTTTTAAAATCTGTAAACATTATTGGAATTTTATCGATTATTGGAAAAATTAATTCACACTTATCACATCTTAAGATTCCTTCAATTATTTCTGTTTCCTTTTCATAAATTTCTAAATCTATTGTTTTATTACACTTTGAGCATTTGATAAATTTGAGAGTGGATTCGTTCATTTGATATTTTCTATTATCTTTGAAATTAATAATTTTTGATTTTTTTATTAGTTATTTGAGCATTAATATTTCATTTTAAATAATTGTTAAAATCTAAATATTGTTATGATCAATATTCATCATGACATATCCTGTTTCTGTCGATGAGAATGGTGTTAATTTTAATCCTGATAATATGGAAAAAGAAAAACTGTATCATTGTATTTTTAAAAACAAGGCTATGTTGTTATTCAAAGATTCTCAGGATATGATGAATTGTTATGAGATAGAGGAACCTGATTTAGTTGAACAGATTAAGAACTGTGAAAATGATGATGAACTTGAAAAATTATTTGAAGACTATCTTCAAGGAAAACACCTGAATAATTAAATAAAAGATGTAGCCATTTTGTAATTATAGGAATTTCAAATTGAGTTTTAACAAAAAAAATAATGATGCAGAAGATATTTTATCAGAATTTGATTCTAGAACTAAACCAGAACCAACCCCAGAACCAACCCCAGAACCTGAACCAACACCAGAACCAACACCAGAACCAACCCCAGAACCAACCCCAGAACCTGAACCTGAACCAACACCAGAACCTGAAC
>REGF01000009.1 GCA_003702465.1 Candidatus Nitrosomarinus sp.
TTGTATACATTGAACCATTCTGGATGATGATTCATTTTTTCAATCTCCATGGCAGCCCTTGTCATAAATCCAAATGCTTGATTAAAACTCTCAAATTGAATTTCCTTGTGTAATTTATTGTCTTTAACTTCCCATCCTTCTAATTTTTTTAATTCTTCAGTAATTTCCAACTCAGATAATTTCATCATGCTAATAGTAATAGTTTGGTAAATTAAAAGATTAGTATGACATTCTTACCAGAGATTTCCTTGCATTTCTAAAATTAATTTAATATCTTTTGAAATAGTTTCTAATGTTTTTTGATCATAATTTGCATTTCTAAAATCAATTGATGAAAATGTTGCACCTTCGAAATTTGCATGTCTTAAATTTACATTACTAAGATTTGTGTTTACTAAGTCGGCATTTCTCAAATCAGCATAAAATAAATCAGCTCCACTGATATTTGCATTTGTTAAGTCGACACCATACATGTCTGTATCCCAAAGTTTTGCATTACTTAAATTTGTATTTTGTAAATTCGCTCCTCTTAATTTTACATTAAATAATATTGAATCACTTAAATCTGAACCACTCAAATCGGCTCCACTAAAATTTGCATTGTGAATATCTCTGTTTTTAAGATTAACATTTTTTAAATTTGTATTTGAAAAATTTCTTCCAACTAATTCTTCATATTCAAAATCAATTTTAGATAAATTTCTTTTTTTAAAAATATCTTCAGGTTCCATTTTTTTATTCAGCAAAATTATTCATTATTGTCGTGTTTATGACTATTTTCCTCACTAATTCCTAATTTATGGAAATATATGTAAAAATAATTTTGATATTGTATGAGGATAAATGGTATTGATTAATCAAACATTATTTCAAAATATTGAAAATGCTATATCTGAAGTAGTACCTAAAAAGAAAATCGGTATTGCTTTTTCTGGTGGTGTTGATAGTACATTAGTTTCAAAAATTTGTACCGATATGGGTTATGATGTAATTTTACTAACAATTGGATTTTCTCAATCTCATGATATTGAATTTTCTAAAGAAGTTAATCAATTTCTAAATTATTCTCATCATGTTTTGGAAATTGATCCTGATACTTTTCCTAAAATTACTACTGATATTCATAAAGTAATCAATACTGATAACTTATCTTGGAATGAAAATTGTATTGCATTTTATTATGTTTCAAAACTTGCCAAAAGTTTGAATCTTGATACTGTAATAACTGGAAATGGAATTGATGAATTATTTTGTGGATATAATGCATATAGAGAAGCATTTACTGGTGGTGAAACAAAAATCAATCAAGTTATGGATTTAAAATTAGATAATGAATTAAAAATGATGAAAGCTGTTAATGTGATTGCTTCTGAATTTGATGTGAAAATTTTACAACCACTATTGTCTCCCAAATTCATTGAATATGCAAAAACTGTTCCTATTTCTGAAAAAATTCTTAGTTCAGATGATCTTTATCGAAAACACATTATTCGTAAATTAGCTATTGAAGTTGGTGTCCCAGAACTTTCTTGTAATAAACGAAAAAAAGCATTACAATATGGTTCAAAAATTCATAAATCTTTGCTAAAAACTAGATAAATTTTCTGACGGTTTTATGAACCGATTTTTCTACGTTACTGATGATTTTTGGTGATGCCCCAAGGTGTTTTTCAGGCGAGAAAATTGCATCAATTTCTTTATTTGTCAATTTTGAGTAAAATGCTTTATCATTTTTTATTGCATCTTTGTATAGCATTCCTTTGTCATTTGCTTCAAATGCAACTCTTTGTACGTCTCTATATGCCACAAATCTTGGGATTCCTTTTTTGATTAATGCTTCTAAAACAAATTCTGCAAAGATTTGTCCTTTAGTAATATACAGATTCTCTACAATTCTTTTTTCATTTACCATTAAATTAGAAACAATTCTTGTCATTGTTTCTAACATTTCATCAACTAGTATTGATACTGTTGGAATAACGAATCTTTCATTAGCTGAGTTTGAAAGATCACGTTCATGCCATAATGGTATATTTTCAAAAGATAATGCTACTTGACTTCTTACTAATTTAGATAATGATGAAACTCTTTCACTTTTAATTGGATTTCTCTTAACAGGAACTGCACTGCTTCCCATTTGACCTTTCTTAAATTGTTCAGCTACTTCTCCAATTTCGGTTCTTTGCAAATTTCTAATTTCTATTGCAATTTTTTCTAATGTTGAACCAATTAATGCTAATTCAAATACATATTCTGCATATCTTTCTCTTGGTACAACTTGTGTTGTTACTTCTGCTGGAAATAATTTTAATCTCTTTGCAGCTCTTTTTTGTACTTCAAGTGACTTTGCACCCATCAAAGAACCAGTTCCAACAACTCCTAATGTTTTACAAATTAAAATTCTTTTTTTGATTTCTTCAATACGTTCAACATGTTTTGCCATTTCTGCAGCCCAATTTGCAAATTTTAATCCAAATGAAATAATGCTGGCATGTTGTCCGTGAGTTCTTCCTACTGCTGGAATTTCTGCATATTTGACAGATTTTTTTGCAAGAATTGATGCCATTTTGGCAACTTTGGGCTCAATAATTTGTAATGCATCTCTCATTTGCATAGAATTACTTGTATCAACTAAATCATTACTTGTAAGACCATAGTGTATCCACGGTCTTGCATTTTTAGAACATTTTTCACTTAGTGATTCTACTAATGCTGCTGTATCGTGATCACTTTTTGCTTCTAATTGTTTAATTCTTTTAGCAGTAATTTTTCCTGACATTGCAGCTTTGTGAATCTCTTTACCTATTTTTTTTGAAATCATTCCTATTTCACTTTGTGAAATCGCTGCAGCACCTTCTATTTCTAATTGATAATCTACTTTCTTTTGTTCACTAAAAATATCCATCATTTCTTTGGTTCCATAACGACCATTATCAATAGGTAAAATTGCCAACATTTTGGTAATTGTATATTAGAAAATAAATCTACTTGTTTTATCATTCTTTTTTGCGATCATTCTATGATTAATTATTGATGAGAATTATTTTGATGAGTATTTTCCTAGATTATTGTTTAATTCCTGTTTCAGACAATACCCATTCTAATGCTTTCAAATACCCTTGTTTGAAATTTTTCTCATCAATTGCCCAATCTGGATTTGCTCTAAGTTCTGCAAGAAGTTGATTTGCTTTGTGAGTAATTGTTGCTTTATCTAACATATACAACAATTGTATCTGATCAATTTTAAATTACTTTTGATGTAATTCTAGTTTAAATTAGTACTGACGAAATTCAAACAGGCCAAATATCTAATATCTATGTGATGTTTAGTCTTCAATAGAAAGATGGAAGACAAGCCTCTCAGAGATAAACCCGCAGAATTCAAGCAATGGGGGACCGGTATGGAAGAAGCACAACAGCAGATGAAGAATGCATGTGATCTACCAATCTCTCATTCAGGAGCTCTTATGGCCGATTCTCATATTGGCTACGGTTTACCTATAGGAGGAGTCTTAGCTACTCGTAATTCAGTAATTCCATATGCAGTAGGTGTAGATATAGCGTGTAGAGTAAAGTTATCTGTATTAGATCTTCCCCCAGAAATGCTTGAAAATGAACAAGGAATGGAACAGCTAAAAAAAGCAATAGAGACTGAAACAAAGTTTGGAGTAGGAGCAAAATTCAAAATGCGACGAGAACATTCTGTCATAGATGAAGATTGGGATGTATCTCCTATCACAAAAAAATTGAAAGGTAAAGCTCACTCGCAGTTAGGGACATCAGGATCAGGTAATCACTTTGTAGAATTTGGACCCATTACAATAAAAGAAAAAAATCTTGGGATAGCACCAGGCAAATACTTGGCACTCATGTCTCACTCTGGAAGTAGAGGTGTTGGTGCAGCAGTTGCTGATCACTATTCAAAACTAGCAATGGAAAAGCATCTTGAACTTCCGGATCGTTTGAAACACTTAGCATGGCTTGATCTTGATACCGAAGAAGGAGAAGAATATTGGGATGCGATGGAACTAATGGGAAAATATGCAGCAGCAAATCATGCTTGTATCCATAAACATGTAACAAATTATTTGGGAACTGAAGTTTTACTTGATATTGAAAACCATCATAACTTTGCATGGAAAGAAACACATCATGGTGAGGAACTTATCGTCCATAGAAAAGGTGCAACACCTGCTGGAAAAAATGTTTTAGGAATTATTCCAGGTTCAATGGCGTCTCCTGCTTATGTTGTTAAAGGAAAGGGACAACCTGAATCCCTTAACTCTGCTGCTCATGGTGCTGGGAGAGTAATGTCGAGAAAACGGGCTCATAGAGAACTTAACTGGGAAGATGCAAACAAGATTCTTGCAAGTAAAGGAGTTACTCTTCTATCTGCTGGTTTAGATGAAGTACCAACAGTCTACAAAAATATCGACAAAGTCATGGAAGAACAACAAGATTTGGTAGATATTCAAGCGCGATTTGATCCAAAATTGGTGAAAATGGCACCTTCGGGCGAACGACCAGAGGATTAACTCTGACTAACCCCTCTTTGTAATGAACAGAAAATTATGTAAGAACGCATATAGCTTTAAAATTGGTACCTATAGGAGTGATTAAAGGATGACCGATGAAGATTCTGAACTTCAAAGATTACAAGCCAAACGTTTAGCTGAAATGCAAAAAAATATCTCCTCTCGAGATGATACTGTTAAAACTCCAGAAACATCTGAAGAAAAAACTGTTAATCCTAGAGATGTATTGATAAAACAATTAGGGTTTAGAGGACTAGAAGTTTTAACAAATGCTGAATCTCAATTTCCAAATGAAACTAAAATGGTTGTTGTAAAATTATCTGAATTAATTAAAAGTGGAGAACTTAATGAAAGTATAGATGGTGGAAAATTATTGGGATTGTTTCGTTCAATTGGATTAAGTGTAAGAATGAATACTAAAATTAACATTCAACAAGATGGAAAATTTGTTTCTTTAACTGATAAACTTAGTAACAAATCTAAGGATGATGATGTACAATGAGTATTACTTTAGAAATTGGAACGCAAAATTATCTTGATGATTTACTTTGTATAAAAAAACATCTTTCTCATATGGAAAGTCTCTTGAGTTGTTATGCAAGTTATAATGTTAGTGAACCTTCATCAAAATTTGGTTGGACATTTTTTAAATTAGAATTCAAATCTAACTTTCAAGTTAGTATATCTGAAAAATTTTCTGATATTCTTGCAAAATATCAATACAATGATGATGTAGGAAAATTTACCAAATTTATGAGTGATTATTTTGTTGCTAGAGGTTGTAACGTTAAAGTAAAATCTATTACCTAAACTCTTCTTCCTCTTTTACCACCTTTCTTTCTGGTAGTATCATGAGGAATTGGTGTAACATCATCAATTCTTCCAATTTTAAATCCGCCTCTTGCTAGTGCTCTAATAGCTGCTTGTGCACCAGGACCTGGAACTCTTGAACCAACTCCTCCAACTGCACGAACTCTAATGTGAAATCCTGTGAATCCTTTTGTTCTTGTTGATTCAACAACTGCGTTTGCAGCTTTCATTGCAGCAAATGGTGATGATTCGTATCTGTCTGCATTTACATGATTTCCACCAGAACTAATGGCAACTGTTTCACCACCGGTAAGGTCTGTCATGTGGATAATTGTATTATTATAACTGCTGTAAATATGAGCAATTCCCCATTTTTCTGGACCTTCTTTTTTAGTCTCAGGTTGATTTTGTTCTTCAACTGTTGCCTCAGTCTCTTGTTCTTCAACTACTGGCTCAGTTGTCTCAACTGGTGCTTCTACTTCAGCTTCTATTTCTGACAATGCTTACCAGATCTTAAAGGGTTTAAAAAACATTGATTTCTCAGATTCCTAGAATTATGGTCACTTGACTTAAAATTATTCATTATTGATATACTATGGTTTTCACATAATTTTGATGGCATCTATTATTTTATTGGCAATTATTGTTGCTGTTTCAGCTGCGTTATTGGGTTCTTTTTTAATCCAATCTTCAACATCGATCAATGATATTATTTTATCACCTGTAGAAGAAAAATGTCAAGAAATTGCAAATGAAGGATACAAAATGCATACTCTTTATCCTAATTCAAACCCCGATGAACTTTTAGAAGATGATAAGAAACGATTACTCTATCTTGATGATTTATGGATGAAAGAATGTGTATCTGTTTTACCATCTGAATCAATTTTTAAAATTGTAAATAATGTTGAAAGAGATATTTCATTTGGTGAATAATTATTTAAAATGTTTCCAGCCTAAATCTTCTAACTTAGTTTCACCCATTTGATTTTTTAAATATACTCCATTTCCTACTGTAACATAACCAATCTCAAAAATTGGTGTTTTCAATATTTTTGCATTTTTCATAATAATTGCTTTAAATTTTGAAGGTATGGTAAACACAAATTCATACTCCTCTCCTCCATGAAAAACTATAGACTTTGAATCAATTTTTTGATTTTTTAAATAATTATCTAAATCTTTGTTAATTGGTATTTTATTTACAATAAATTTTTTTTTGCTTTGTTTTGCCATTTCATTTAATGTAGTGGATAATCCATCACTAGAGTCCATTGATGATGTAAAATATTTTTTATTTTTTAAACCATAATTTAATCTAGGTTTTGGAGTTGTTACTGATTTGATTGATTTTTTTATTAAATTGTCTATTTTTTTATAATTTCCTAATAGGATTTTTAATCCAAATGACGTATAGCCAAATGGTCCTGTGGTAAAAATCAAATCTCCATTTTTGCAACCTTTTCTAGTAACAATATTACTTGAACTTCCAAAAATACAAACGTTAAAGACGATTTCTTTACCCTCATTTGTGTCTCCTCCAATAATTGAGATTCCGTATTCTTTACATGCTTTTTTAAACCCATTTGCTATGTTGGAAATTTCTTTAATTGAAATTGATTTAGGTAGATTAATTGAAACTATCCCGTATTGAGGTTTTACTCCTTTAGATGCAAAATCACTTACACATGCAATTATGCTCTTACGTGCTGCATCAGATAATTTCATTTTATGGGGAATATCTGTACTTTGAACCATAGTATCAGTTTTTGCTATGATACTTGTTTTCCCAAGTGTAAATTTTTCAACATCTTCAGAAACAAATTTTTTGTTTCCCATTTTTTTTTGAAAAATACTAATTATTTTACTTTCATCTAATTTTGTCATAATTTTCTTTTACCATTTTTGTTGTTTCATTAATAATCGATATGCATTTTTCTTTATCATTTGATTCTCCAGAAATTCTAATAATATCTTCAGTGTTTGATTTTCTAATTAAAATCCATGTATCTTCATCTATGATTGCTTTAACTCCATCTCTTGTATCTATTTCTTGATATTTTTTAATTAAATAATTTTTCATGTTGTTAATTATTTCATCATGAAATTTTGAATTCACAATAATTTTTTCTCTAATCTGAAAATAATTTTCCATGTAATTAATTATTTCAGAAAATTTTTGATTTTTCAACATTGATGCTATTAAACCGCTTGTAAGAATTCCTTCTCTACAATAATTGAATTCTGGCAAAATAAATCCTGCACTGCTTCCTTCTCCTCCAGCTTGGGACTCATTTTTTATCATGTCTTCAATAACATTTGCTTCGCCTACTTTTGATCTTACAACAGTTCCTCCTTTTTCTTTGATGAATTTTTCAATTGCTATACTTGTGTCTAAACTTAACACAAAATTTTTGTATCCTAATTCTAATGATTTTGCAACACCTAAGCCTAATGTTACATCTGGTGTCTGTTTTTTTCCATTTCTAACAACAACTAAGCGATCTCCATCTAAATCAAATGCAAATCCAATTTCTTTATCATTTGTCATCTTGGATAATTCAATTAATTCCTCTGAAGTGGGATCTGGACCTCTTGAACAATCCAAAAGTTCCTTGTTTATCATTTTTACATTACATCCAAGATCCTGTAACAAATCATTTGCAAAATCTTTTGCTGCTCCTCCTCCATTATCAATTACTATTTCAGGCGGATTTGCTATTTTACCAATAATTTTTTTAGCATCTTCAACATATGTAGATTTTATTTTCTGGATTTTACCAATTTTTGATTTCAAAATTTTTTGATGATTAATTATATTGGGAAGTTCTTTTTCATTGATTCCTCTTCCTTCTAAAATGAATTTCATACCGTTCCATTCAATTGGATTATGAGATGAAGAAATTATTATTCCTGCACCGTATTTTCTTGATTCTCTAAAAACTACTGGAGTTGGAACCATTCCTAAATCAAATACATCAATTCCATTTTTCATTAAAACTGCACTAACAGTGTCTTGAATCATTTTTCCAGATGGTCTCGTATCCCTTCCTACTACACATTTTCCTGATTTAATTAATGATGAAAAATTATTAGTAAATTCAATTATTTCTTTTAGATTGAGATCTTCTCCAAATATTCCTCTGATTCCTGATATTGTTTTTTTCAATTATTCAAAGTCGGAAAGGCTTTTTATTAACTCTGATGGATTAATCCAAACGTGCCTTGGTAGCTCAGCCTGGTAGAGCACCTGATTCGTAATCAGTAGGTCGCGGGTTCAGATCCCGTTCAAGGCTTTATCTAATATCAAATTTATAAAATCTTTTGAAAAAATTATTGGATTATTCATCTAATGTTTCAATATCTACTTCTAATTCTTTACCTAAACCTATCCACCATTGTTTAGTTTGTTCTGTCATGTTCCCTTTTACTTTGTTAAAATGCTCCTTAATAGATCTGTCGGTTGATAAATTATTGATCATTTGATAATTTTTTGTAAAATAATTTTATTCTAGACCTGCTTGTTTTCTCTTTTTCTTTCTATACAAAATGATCATCAGAGTTGCACCTGCACATCCCCAAAATAACGGTGATAATCCAGAATCAATATTTGGCTCAAAAACACCAACAAAGCCTAAACTCATTATTGCTACAAGTACTATTCCTATAATTTCTAAGATTTTTGACATGTTTTTCTATCCTCTTTCTAGAATCAAAAAGATATATGGTTTTGTAAAATAGGTAATACATGGACAAGTATCTGACAGTAATCTTAATTTTCATGGTTGTAGGAATCATTATTTCTTGGATCTCACCAACGACTGGAGAAGTTCGTGAACAACCATTTCTTCTATTATTTTATGGTTCAATTGCTGGAATAATCTTTATTCTATTTTACGGTGGATACAAAGACAAAAAAGCACGAGAGAAACGTGACGCTAAAAGAAAAAGATCTAAAAAGAAATAAAATTAAAGTTCTAGACCAAATGATTCTGCAATACTTGAAAAATTAGCATATGATTCTAAGTATTGTCTTCCTTTAGAGGTAATAACAAATGTATTTTTTCCATCATATTCAATTTTATTGATTAAACCTGCACCAGTCAAATTTGTTAGAAATTTTGATAGTCTTGAATGTGATAAATTTGCTTTTGTAAGAAGGGATGTTGTTTTGATACCTTCTTGACCTGATAATTGGGTAGCTGTCAATAGATCTGCAACAATTTGCATACTAGTTCTATAAGCTACCATGTGGTGTATAGTGAAAAACTCCGATATAAGGGTATTACAATTGATACAGATCAGATAAATAAGCTCTACCTGTATTTTTGTATAATGTCCTCTGAATCATCAATACCATGGTTTGATGATTTTGTAGGTGTTGCATATAGGTACTATGATCTTAGAATGAATGTAGTTCCTTTAATAGCTGATAGAAAACAATCAGCTTCAATCTGGCATGATACAATTCATTGGTGGGTGGATCCATCAATTAAAATTCGATTCGTTGAAATGGAAAATGATTATTGGTTTATCATGGGTTCAGATTCTCAAAAACCTAACACAAATTTAGCTTTTTTTAAAATATTGCCAAAATCTGAACATTATGAACGATTCAAAAAAGGTAGTGGTGGTGAAGCATATCTCAGATTAGGAGAGTATACAGAAAAATCTCTTAGCGATGCAAAAAAAGGTGATTTATGCAGCTGTGGTCATGAAGCAAATGATCATGATGAAGGCGATGATGATGTTTGTTTGTGGAATGATTGCAGTTGTAAAGTGTTTTCTAGTTTCCAAGTAAATTTATTGAAAAGAAAAAAAACTATTACTGATATCAAATTTTTAGAAGAAAAAGATGTTAAAGATGATCCGCTTGTATGGAATTGCTTTAATGTAAATAAATATTCAAAGACAGAATAAACTTAATCCAAATCTTTGTTAACTCTAATGTGATCCCCTGGATAATGCTCATGTACTTTTTTTGAATAACATTTTCCACACATTGTTCCTTCTATTCCCCATTCATCCATTGGATTATAGCGTTGTTTTACTTTCTCGTTACAAATAGTACATTTTTCTTTTAATCCCAATGTGCTTTTTTCTCTCTTTTATCGATATAAAAAACATACTAGATTCTTCCCAAATGAGAAAATTATGTTAAATAATACATATTTCTCATTAAATTAGGTAGCTAGTTTAACCAATGTAAACCTCCTGCAAGATTTTTACTTGGTTAGACTACTGCCTTTCAAATCAAAATAAATTATTTGCAATTTTTCTAATTGCCATAATTTCATCTTCTTCTTGTCTGATTTTTTTATCTATTACTCTGAGCATTGTGTCATTCCACACATGTTGAGAGAAGAAATTGTGTTTTGTATTTGCTAATTCAATTTCATCGTCTACTACTGTATCTTCTAGAAATTTTGTCACAATTACATCTGTAAGTTTTAAAATTCTACTATTAAGCTTAAAACTATGAAAAATTGGTTCTAATTTTCTTACATCTGATTTAAAATCTCCTTTTGATTCTAAAATTTTTTTATGAAGTATTCTGAAATATACTGCCACAAAGAATAATGTGGCATATCTTTTTGTTTTATGACCTCCTTGTTTTCCATATTTCAAAGACTTTTTTGCAAATTCTTTTACCAGATATGGATATAGAATGATTCTATAATCATCTTTTAGATTGTCATTAAAAATTTGATCATATTTACTACCTCTTGGAAGAAATTGAGCTGGAGAACTGTATGATTCAGTAGGTCTTTGTTCAATTCCTGCAACTAATGACTGAATCGCATCTTTTGCTACAATGACTTTTTTATGATTATCTGGAAGATAGTTATTGTAAGCTATATCTCCTCCATATTCTAATTGCTTTGATTTTGTTTTTGTGTCAAATGAGCCTGCTTGAATTTCATAAAAATATCCACAGTTCTTTAATTGTGACTTAATTGATTTATGAAAATCCATTAATGAAACTAAATCTTTTCCTCTAACAGAATTTTGAGAATTTCTGTATTTTGTAATATTATTTTGCTCTTGTTCATCATCAGCTTTTATTATTGTCACTGTCATTGAACCGTCCATATTTTTTGTTCTCTTTGAATGATCTAAAATTGAATTTGATGTTTGTGCACCGTTAACAATTTGTGGAGCAAAAAGTTCAATCATATTTTCTCCTAACTCTGTAAAATCACTAACTACAATTGTTATTCCATTATTGTAAAAAAAGAATTTTCCTGGATTTGTTTGTAAAGTATCTCTTAATCCTTTGTTGACTGTAGTCTTAAATTGCATCCATTGTCTAATGTTTGATTCAAAAACATAATCACGATTTTTACTCACAAATTCTGTTAATTCACGTAGTTTTAAAATTCCTAAAATGGTATTTTCATGTCTGAGCATTCTTTCTAATTTTATTGATGATTTTTTTCCTGCAGCTGGTTTTTTTATTCTATCCCATAACCTTTGAATTATTTTTTCTTCATCAATTATTTCTACTAATTCATCTTGATAATCGACTTTTTGATCTGTAACATAACAACATTTTATTTTTAGATTTTTTTCTTTAATTTTTGTAACAAGTTGAGCTAATTCTGGTCTCATTGTTCTAATATCTTTTGTAAGTAATCGTTTAGCATCCTCTTTGAATTTTGCAATTGCTTCAAGGGAATGCGATGTTCCATATTTTGATTGAAATAATCTAACTGTATTATCTGAAAAATCTACAGGTAGGTATGCGTCAATTCCTAAATCATTTGCACCATCGACAATTGCATCTGCTGCATCATCTTCTGTAGCCTCAAAAACTCTAGTTAAAATCCACTGTAGGAAATTATTACCTTTCTCTACTTCACTTTTTGAATCTTCTGCATAATCATGAATACTTTCTCTGATATTTTCTGCAAATCCTTCTAAAGGTGGGCTAGAATTTTTCTGTACTAATAATGCCTGTGAACCTGGAATGTATTCTAATAACCCATTAGGATTTTGTGACATCAATTTTTGTAATGTATTATATATTTAGAGAATTAGGTAATTGTGTAATAACTCTCAAATGGATATGAAATGAAATGATAAAAAAAATAATCGCTTTGGCAATAATATTGGGAATATCGGTAGCTGTAATTGGTTTGTCATTTTCTGGATTAGATTCTGAAGAAGTTGCCTCTGAAGAAATTACCTCTGATGAAACTAGTTTACAAACTGAAGAAGTAATGCAAGCAGATGTTATCATACCTACAAAGGTTTCACGTCCTGGATGTGATGTTGAAGATGTATGTTATATTCCATCTAAGATTGTTATACAAAAAGGCGATTCTGTTACTTGGTTAAATGAAGATTCTGCTTTTCACACTGTAACATCTGGATTCTATGGAGAACCAACTGAACTCTTTGATAGTGGTTATCTAGATCCTTACCAGTATTACACATTATCTTTTGATGAAATTGGTACATATGATTACTATTGTGTATTACATCCCTGGATGTTTGCTCAGGTAATAGTAGAATAAAGGTACCCGAGGGAGTCGAACCCCCTTGTATAAGCTTTGCAGGCTCACGCATAACCGTTCTGCCAGAGTACCGTTTTGAAAAACACGAAATGAACAATTAAACTCTTTAGATTATTATTTGTTAAATGATTTTGAAGCTAATTTCACATCTTCAGCTTTGATTGTTTTTCTACCTGCATGTGATGCCATATCGACAGCATTTTTAGCAATATCTTCTGCAATATCTTCTATAATTCTTCTTAATTCATCAGCAGATTCATCACTGACTCTTTCTGCACCTGATTTTTTTAAAATTCTGTACATTGCAGATAATCCCAATTCTGAAGATTTCATGTTTTTTCTTTTTCTTTTTTGGGAAAAAACTTAATGAGTGAAAAAATATCACTAAGGAATCGATTTATACAGACAATATTCAAAATTTATTAGACTATGACTTGGTTATTTGATTCTCATATTCATCTATCAGATTCTGCTTATTTACCTGAAATTGATTTTATTTTAACTCAAATGAATTCTTTAAAAATTAAAGCATGCTGTGTTTCTATGAATTTTGAAAATTCACAATCAACTCTATCTCTATCAAAAAAAAGTGAACTTGTTTTACCCTTTATTGGAATTCATCCTGAATGTGCAAATGATGATGATCTTGAAAAAATTAATCAATTAATTGAATTAAATCAAAATATAATTTCAGGGATTGGGGAAATTGGTTTAGATCCTACTTATTGTCAAAATGATGATGATACTAAGAGACAAATTCACGTCTTTGAATCTCTACTTTCATCAGCAGAAAAATTTCAAAAACCTGTGTCCATTCATTCTAGAAAAAGTCTTGATGATATTTTTGAAATAATGACTTCATATAATACAAAACATGCTTTGTTGCATTGGTTTGATGGAAGTAAAAAACAACTTCAAAAAGCCATGGATATGGATTTCTTTGTGTCATTTGGACCTGTAATGATTTATGCTAATGATAAACAGAGTTTATTGTCAAAAGCTAATGAATCAAAAATTCTTGTTGAAACTGATGGCCCTGTAAGATTTTCTAGATGTTTTGAAATGAAATCTGGACAGATCAGCTTTATACCTAGTGTAATTTTTTGTGCCTCAAAAATTCTTGAAAAAACATTTGATGACATGTCATCGATTTTAGAGGAAAATACAAAACGCTATCTTGGAATATAGGTATAAAATACCCCATTCGTTAATTCATGCGTGGATAGAATAAAACGTCTTTCATTTGAAGTATTAAATGACCATAAGACAAAATTCGGTGAAGATTTTACTGAAAACAAAAAAGCATTAAATCAAATCTCTATTATCCGCTCAAAAGGATTGAAAAATAAAGTTGCAGGTTATATTACAAGATTTAATAAAAAACAAACCCTCCACGAACAATACAAACAAGATAATGTTGATTCATCTAATACTGATGAACAAGACTCTTCATTAGAAATTACAGATTCTGAAGATATTTCTGAAACAGTTGAAGAAATCACTCTTACAAATGAGGACGTCGAAGAAATCAATGCTACAAATGATTCTGTTGAAGAAAAATCTGAATAATTAATTAAATATTAATTTCTAAATTGATAATAAGATATTGAAATGATCACAATTAAACTAGTTGGAGGTGCAAAAAAATCATTTAATTCTGAACAACTACAAATTGAAAAATCTGATTTATCTGTAAATGAATTACTTGAACATTTGTTAAAAATTAAACCTAGTAACACTTCTGAACTAGACATTGAAAATCTCCTAATTGCAATTAACGGTTCTGATTCTTCAGCTATGGATGGTAAAGACACAATGATTTCTAATGGAGATACTGTAAGTATTATTCCAATTATTCATGGTGGTTCTTCAAAAAAACTTTCTTTTGAAATTGAACGAAAGCAAATACATGTCATTGAAATTAAAGGGCAAAAAAACATAGATATTCAATTTATTGATGATTTACGATTAAAATATCCAAAATTAAAATTTCAAGTAATTTCAAGTAATTTTGTTTTAAATGCTTCTCATTTAAAGAAAATTTTATCCATTTCAATAAATGCCGAAAAAAATGATATTTTATTATCGAATAAAATTGAAACTGATATTTTAATGAGATTTGCATCCACATTACAAATTTCTAATGCAATTTCTTCTGTTGGTCTAAAACCTTCAGTAAATTTTATTTTGATTGCTATTGGAAATAAAAATTATTTTAATTCTATGTACTCTGAATTATCTTCATTATGTGTAAATTTATTTTTGAAAAATCATGAATCATATATTAAAAAACATTTCAACATTTCAAAAAAACATATTGATTCAGTGTACTCAAAAACTCCTTTAGAAGATATATTGGTAGAAAAGGCTTCTATTTTACTCTGACATACTTCGCTTTGTTTTTTCCAAACTAAGTATGTCTGAATTTTTAATTAATGAAATTCCAGTAACAATTCCTAATATTTCAATTAAAATTATTTTATCTGGAAAATCTAATGATACTTTATTTTTTATCTGATTTGCAATATTTGTGATAATCTCTTTACTTGAGATATCTGAATTTCTTTTCTCAATTAGTATTCTATACGATTCATTTTCTTCAATATTGTTTGAAATACTAGAAACACATTCTTGGATTTTTTCAAGATTTGTTTCAACCGTTTTTTGAATTGGAATTACTCTTAAGCAGTATCTGATACTCCATGGTTCATCTAATAACATCTCTTTCATTTTTCTAACTACTTCTATTGGATCTAATTTTGTTTCAATTGTGATAATTCCTGACATATTGCTAACAGAGATTTTTACGTCAGGGTCTCCCAATTCATCTAAAATATCTAAGATTTCTTCTTCAGTTTCTCCTTCTAAATTTCTAGCACATGTAACAATTAGATTCATCAAATCTTAATATCCTCTTTTTTTAATGCCCCTTCTCTAATAACATGAATTTTTTCATTTTCTATTTCAATAATTGTTGATTCTCCTTTACTTGTAATTGTTCCTCCGTCTACAAAAGCATCATAATTTTTTAAATTTTCTATACATTTTTGAGGATCTGTAAATGATGAATCTCCAGAAACATTTGCACTTGTCCCTACAAGTAAATTACATTCTTTTAATAATTTCAAAGTACATTCTGAATTTGGAATCCTTATTGCAATTTTCTCTTCTAAATTTAATGATTTTTTTAATTTTTGATCTTTTAATTTTAAAATTAATGTAAGTGGTCCTGGCCAATATTTTTCTACTATTTTTTCTGTTAACTTGTCCATCATGACAATTTGTTTAACTATATCAATTGAATACGCTAATACAGGTAATGATTTTATTTTATCTCTTGATTTAATTTCATAAATTTTTTTTACTGCATTTTCATTGTATGGATCACACCCTATTCCGTAAACAGTATCTGTTGGAAAAACTATTACTCCTCCATTTTTAAAAATTTCAACTACTTTTTTGATTCCATCATTTTCACAATTAACTTTCATCACAATTACCATTCATTATTTCTTTAATTATTATTTTCTTTTTGTTATAATCATGTGAATAAATTAATTCTATGATTTACTAGACTCAAAAATTTTTAAAATTTTATTAAAAAGAATATTAAATATTCAAACCAAAATTATCTGCAAATTTTGAAAATGAATGATATGCTTGTAGAAATTCTCTTCCTGACTGACTAATTTTATATCTGTTTGAACCTTGTGAATCAGCTTGTTCCAGTAAACCCTGTGAAACTAGAGTTTTTAAAATTCTGGAAATTCTAGAATGAGAAATATTTGCTTTTCTAATTAGATATGTTACAGTTGCTCCATCTTCATCTTGAAGGTCATCTCTGGTAGTTGATAATATATCTCCAATAATTTTCATTTGGGTTCTATACTCTGCCATTTCGCTGAATTATTTTTCTCAAATCTATATACGAAACAATTGATATTTTCGTATACACTAAAAAGATAAAAGAATTTGACAATTCTGGATTTTTGAGCCTAATTCAAATTTTATCCAAGTCATCATCAAATTTTATCTTCTTTAATGGAACCTTGCTTACTGGAATGAATAATGCAACTAATCCTGCAATTTTGATTGTCATTGAAATTGAATACAATATTGATTCTGGAAATACAAAAGAATACCATCCCAAAAATTCTCCAAATGCTAAAAGCCCAAGTCCTAATGCAACTGAAACGGCTCCTTTGTTTCTATTGTCTCTGTAAGATAGTATTGTCTCAATTGCACCGTACACCAATAAAATAAATGAAATTGATCTGAAAATATGTTCTAGTTGAACTGTAGAGACTAAGAAAAATGGTAAAATCCCTACTGATCTAAAATAATTTGATTTTGGAAAAAGTGCTTTGATGCTGTGGGAAAATGCAATAAAAAAATATCCTATAGTTTGAATAATGATTCCTAGTGTCTGAATTCCTCTATCTATATTTCCTGATTTAATTACATAATCTTCTAACATGTATCCAAACCAAATCACAAGAAATCCTATACTAATTGAAAAAAATGCAATTGTTAATCTAAATAATGTTGGACTACCAGTATTTCTAAATCCAACAAAAGACATTATGCCAATTGCAAGTCCTACTAAAAATCCTACAAGATTTAATATATTTTCTAACAAAAATTCCAATGATGTTTAGTAATTTGTTAAAGTAATTATTTTAATCTGATGAATCATTTTACCATCTTGTTAATCCCATTCATCCAAGGAACCTGCTGTATGTCCTTCTGTACTTCCTCCAGATGCATAATCTCCCAAAATATCTGAATATCTAGGTTGATTATGAGCTACGAATTTTACATATTCTCCATAACTCATGTCTAAATCACATGAACCACATTTAACAAATGAATAATCCATTGCAACTTCTGCATCCTCTTTACATTTTGGACATTTGATCTTCACAATATCACATACTCTTCATGAATTATTATTACTTTACATCAAAAAAAGATAAAAGGAGTATTTTCTGCTGAAATTTATGAGTCGTACATGCACAAAATGTAAGGAAACTATTCCTGATACTGAGCAATTAGGACCAGTTAATGAAAAATATCCTACTTGTACAAAGTGCTGGGCTGAATGGAAAGAATATCAAATAATGGTCATGAATGAAATGAAATTAGATATGTCTATGGCTGATCATAGAAAATTATTAAAAAAACACGAAAAAATCTTTGTAGGTGTTTTGTCTCCTGAAGGGGAAATCATTGATTACACCAATGAAGATAATAGAAAGCCTGATGAGCCTCAAATCAACTAAATTTTTAAATGAATTTTTGCATTATTTGGAATAATTATTAGAATTTTTTTCTTATCTTGTTCATTTAGATTTTGAATTATTCCTTTGATTGTTTTTGATATCGTTTCTTTTTCATTTTCTTCTAATTGCAAAAACATTTCTAAAATACCATCTAAATTAAATGCAATTAGTTTTTCTGGTTCTAATAATGATTGATTAATGTATGCTTGAAACATTCCTTCTCTATGATCTTCAGGAAGATTTGCTACAATTTTTAACCATGATTTAAATAATTTTGAGAAATTTAGAAATGGAATAGTTGGACCTGCTTCTAATGCGTTAAAAATAATTTCTTTTTTATCTGCTTCATCTTTTGAAAAAAATTCAATCATTCTTTTTTTTAAAATTGGTGTCCGTAGAAAATCTGGTAGACTAGCTAAATTCACAATAATATTTCCAGCATGATTGTCATCAGACATCGATCTAATCCAATGTTGCTTGAATATAAAATCATGTACAATACTTTAGCTTAAATAAACGAAATGGATGTTTAAAATTATGACATCCACTGTTGTTGTTGGAGGATTTTTTGGTGATGAGGGTAAAGGAAAAATTATTTCATATTTAGCAATTAAAGACAATCCAAAAATTATAGTTCGAGGTGGAGCAGGTCCAAATGCCGGTCATACTATAATGGATGGCGATAAGGTTTACAAAGTTAGAATGCTTCCAAGTGGATTTTTGAATAAAAATGCTAAAGTCATGATTGGACCTGGTGTTGTAATTAATCCTGATGTTTTGTCTAATGAAATTAATGATTTTGGTGCATCTGGTCGTGTTTTTATCGATAAACATTGTGGTGTAATTGAAGAATCTCATTTACAAAGAGATTCTAAAGGAGAATTAAAAGAAAAAATTGGTAGTACTGGTAGTGGAACTGGTCCTGCAAATTCAGACAGAGCTATGAGAGTTTTAAAGATGGCAAAAGATTTTGACACATTATCACCTTTAATTGCAGACGTGCCTGAAGAGATTAATTCTGCATTATCTGCAAACGAAAATGTACTGGTTGAAGGTACTCAGGGAACTTTTCTTTCTTTATGGCATGGAACATATCCTTTCGTAACTTCAAAGGATGTTACTGCATCCGGAATTTGTGCTGATATTGGTTTAGGACCAACAAAAGTAGATGAAGTAATTGTTGTTTTCAAATCATATGTTACTCGTGTTGGTACTGGTCCATTAGCAAAAGAACTATCTCTAGAAGAAGCAGAAAAGAAAAACTGGTCTGAGTTTGGAACTGTAACAGGTCGTCAAAGACGCGCTGCTGATTTTGATTTTGATTTAGCTAGGCGTGCAATTATGCTTAATGGTGCAACACAAATTTCTATTACTAAACTTGATGTACTTTTTACTGATTGCGCAGGAAAAACTTCTTTTGATGAATTATCTGAAGATGCAAAATCCTTTATTAAAAATATTGAAAATGAATTAAACACGCCTGTAACAATTATTGGTACTGGTCCAGGTATCGATGATGTAGTTGATAGAAGAAACTAGGCTCTAGATTTTTGGATAAGTTTAATTTGATAATCTTTCACAAATCTTTGTGGACAAATTAGAGACTTCTTCTGTTGATAAATTACCTCGTTATATCCAAGTGCATTCGACTTTAGAATTTACAAGATTAGTTTGTGCACTTGAGCGTGCACCACGTGTGTCCTTCTCACATAATCATGATGGAAAAAAAATTCTATCTGTACAAATGGATGTATTAAAAGAAAAACCAATTGTATACTATACCCCTCTAGAACGTAACGGTGATTATCTATGCTATGGGTTGAAATCCGGAAAAGAAGAATCTGATATTGTAAATTCTACATCTGATTCTAGTAAATTATATTCTCCAATTATTAGAATCAAATCTCTTCCAAAAACATTACGACCTGGGAATGGTACCCTTGATCGATATCAGCCTATTGAATTAGAAGATTTGTCTAGTCTTGCAAAACTCACATGGGGTTTTGACGAAGTTCCTTTCCCTCTATTTTTATTCCCTCATGAAAATAAATGGCTTCTTGGCGTTTTTATGAATTTTAATGATGAAGGAACATCATATTTTTGTCACGTTGTTTTAAACAATGAACCAGAAAATCCATTTATCAAATTTTCTACAACAAATGGAATTGAACCTACTTTTGTTTCAAATCCGTCTGAACATGGTTATTCTTATATCAAAATAATAAAATTGAAGGATACTCATCCACTTGTTGATTATGGCCACCTTCAAAACTAGACTTAGACAAATATCAAAAAGTAATGGTAAAGTAATTCTTGCCAATGATTATAATTCCTCAGAAAAAAATTTACAAAATAAAACAATCCAAAATATCAAAAAACTAAATCCCTATCTTTGTGGAATTAAATTAAATTTTCATTTACTTCTTCCTTTAAGTTCCAAAGAAATTATTAAAATCAATAAAACAGCACATGATTACGGTTTACAAACAATTGCAGATATCAAACTAAATGATATTGGAAATACTAATCGTGTAACAACTGAACATCTATGGAATTTAGGATTTGATGCAGTTATTGCAAATCCTATCATGGGATTGGACAGTTTGAAGAATTTAGTTAAATCATCTCATAAAGAGCAAAATGGAGTAATCACTTTATGTCATATGAGTGCACCTGAGGCTAAATTATCATATGATATGGAAATCAAAATGGGTAAAAAACAACAATTGTACCAATTATTTCTAAATTGGGCATTAACTGCAAAGGTAGATGGAATTGTAGTTGGTGCAACATTTCCAAAAATTATTCAATATTGTTCTAAGCAGGCAGGAAAAAATCTCAGTATTTTTTCCCCTGGAGTTGGAACTCAGGGTGGAAATGCTTCTGAAGTAATGTCTTCTGGAACTGATTATTTGATTGTAGGGAGAACTATTTTGAATGCAAAGAATCCTATTGAGGTTGCAAAAGAATTACATTCACAAAGTATCTGATAATATTTTTTGAGCTTTAGTTAGAACTGTTTTTGCATTATCAAATGTTGTTTTTTCCATGGATTCATTATAATCTAACCATGTATATCCACTATGTTCATGTGAAATTTTAATTTCTTTTGTTTTAGTTTCTGCTAAAAAGAATACTACTTTTTTTTGAACTAATTCACCTTGATACTTGAAATTGTATTTTATCCATTCTTCAAAATTTTCTACAAACGTAATGTCTGTAATTCCTGTTTCTTCTTTTGCCTCTCTAATTGCTGTTTGATGAGTTGTTTCCCCTTTTTCCATTTTACCTTTAACAAAATCCCAATGTCCTGATGGATAGTGTAATAATAAAAATAATTTTTTTGTTCCTTCTTTTCTAAAAATTACAATTCCTGCAGATGTCTCTTCAATCATTTTCCTAATCTCCTTTTTCTTTCTTGAAATGTTCTAATTGCCCTCATTAAATCAATCTTTCTAAATTCAGGCCAAAAAATATCCATGAATACTAATTCACTATATGCACTTTGCCACATTAAAAATCCACTTAATCTTTTTTCTCCAGATGTACGTA
>REGF01000069.1 GCA_003702465.1 Candidatus Nitrosomarinus sp.
TCAGGAATGTTAGAACCAGGTACTTCTTTTGAATGGACTGCTGAAAATGTTGGAGAATTTGCTTATTTTGATATGATTCATCCATGGATGCAAGGAACAATTATTGTACAAGATGGAGGAGATAAAATTCATTCTGAAAAAGAAACTCATACTGAAGAAGTAATTGAAGAACCAGTTAAAGAAGAAGTAATTGAAGAACCAGTTAAAGAAGAAGTAATTGAAGAACCAGTTAAAGTAGAAGAAGTTATGAAAAATCTAGCAGTAGTTGAACAAGTTGTAGAAGAACCAGTTGCAGCACCTCAAGAATCATCTGAAGAGGGTGGTGGTTGCCTAATTGCAACAGCAACATACGGCTCAGAACTAGCACCACAAGTCCAAATGCTTAGAGAAATTAGAGATAATCAATTACTACAAACAGAATCTGGCTCAGCATTTATGTCTGGATTTAACGAATTGTACTATTCCTTTAGTCCAACAATTGCAGACATGGAACGTGAAAGTCCAGTGTTTAAAGAAATTGTAAAAGCTGGCTTAACTCCAATGCTTTCAACTTTGACAATTATGGAAAGTGCTGAATCTGAGTCAGAAGTCTTGGGACTTGGACTTTCAGTAATTGCATTGAACTTGGGAATGTATCTAGGTATTCCAGCTGTTGTAATTGTTGGAATTAGAAAAGTAGTTTTTTAAAACTGTAAATTAATAATTTTTGTAAAATTATAAATCATAAATAATTCAAAAAAAATAGTTACTTATGAAAAAATTATCCAGTATGATAAAGTCAAAAAAACCTCTTGTCATTCCAGGCGTGTATGATGCAATAGGAGCTAAAATTGCTGAAAAAGTAGGATTTGATGCAATGTTTCAAACTGGATATGGAACTTCAGCAACATTGTTTGGAATGCCAGATTATGGATTTATTGGTGCAACAGAAACAGTTGATAATGCAAGGAGAATTTCAAATGCAATTTCAGTTCCTCTTATTGTTGATTCAGATACAGGTTATGGAAATGCATTAAGTGTTTGGAAATTAGTTAAAGAATTAGAGTCTGCAGGTGCTGCAGGAATTTTTCTAGAAGATCAAAAATGGCCTAAAAGATGCGGACATATGCAAGGGAAAGATGTAATATCTCAAGAAGAATATACTGAAAAACTTGGTGCAGCAATTGATGCACGTGAAAATAAAGATTTCATAATTGTAGCTAGAACAGATTCAAGAGCAACAGAAGGATTAGATAAAGCAATTGAAAGAGGGCTTCAAAATAAAAAAACAGGTGCAGATGCAGTGTTTATTGAAGCACCAAGATCATTAGATGAAATGAAAAGGATAGGAAAAGAAATCAAAGCTCCACTAGTTGCAAATATGATTGAGGGTGGTGCTACACCAATTAATTCTGCTCAAACTCTGAGTAAAATTGGATTTAACATAATTCTATATCCTTTATCAGTATTATTTGCAAATACTTTTGCAACAATGAATATTTTACAAGAATTAAAAAATACTGGAACTACTTCAAAATACAAACAAAAAGTAGTAAATTTTGATCAATTCAATAATTTAGTTGAATTAGATAAATTCAAAAAAATGGAAACAAAATACAAATTTTCAAAAATAAAATAAAAAATTTCAAGTAAAGTACGATTAAGGTTCGTTTCTCTTTACTTCAATTTCTATTGTTGAAACATTTCGGGTTCTACCATCTTCAGATTCTAAGGATTCTGAATCAATTTTGATATTTCCAATGGAATATCCGGCATTTTCAGTTTTTCGTGCAACTATTTGTGCTACATCTACTGCACGACCGATACTGAGTCCCCGAGCTTTGATGTTTACGGATGGTACATTTGCTAATTGAATTAGCGTCGATGTTACATATGCCATCAATGGTTTTTTACCAATGAATATGGTGTCTCTTGTTTCAGTGGACATGCATCATATAGTATTTAACGATAATTTAAAGTTAAAATGAATTTTTTCTCAAAATTATGAAAAATACAAAAAATCTAGGATTATTAACTTCAAAATTTAATTTATGATAAGTTGGAAAATATTTTAGAAATTTTAGAAACAGGAGAAAGTCAGAAAAAAATTGAAATTTTAGAAACTCTACATGATACAGATAATTTGAAAATATTACAACAAATTATTTCAAGATTAAATGATGATAGTATTCAAGTTAGAGGTGAAGCATTTAATGCGCTTTTATTAAATTCAAATGATATCACAAAAATTTTAATTAAAAATCTTGAATCTACAAATAAAAATATCAAAGGTTTTACATCTCTAGTATTAGCTAATAGAAATGAAAAAAGTGCAATTCCAGAAATAATGAAAATTGTAAATGATAAACATGAGAGAGTCAGATCTTGTGCCATTGGAGCATTAGGATATCTTAAAGCAGAAAATATTTCAGAAATTGTTTTAAAATTAATTTCAGATCCAAGTTTGGAAGTACAAATTAGTGCATTAAATACAGCAATTCAAACAAAAATTTCAATTCCAGAACAAAAAATTAAAGAAATATCAAAAAATAATGATTTTCAAATACAAAATCTGTTGTTAAAATTAAAAAAATAAGTGGACCGAAAGGGATTTGAACCCTTGATCCGATGCATGCCATGCACCTATCCTACCAGACTAGACGACCGGCCCAATAATCAGAATTCTGATTGAATAATATTTTGTAAATTGGTTATTAACGTTTAGCGATTAATTATTGAAAATAATTGAAACTAACACAATATATTTAAGATTCAATATGATGGATGAATTATCATGGTAGTAGACAATAAAGCAACTGTTACTTATGTTCAATTATTAAAAGAGGATCTACTTGTTATGAGAATTGTACCAAAAGATGGTCCAGTTCCAGATTATGAAGCAGGACAATTTCTCACATTAGGATTACCAAATCCATTAGATGGTGGAAAAATTGTCAGAAGAGCATATTCAATTGCTTCACATCCTGAAAATAAAGATTATATCGAATTTGTAATCAGATGGGTTAGAAAACCACTTCCAGGTAGATTAACTACACAATTATTTAATGTAAAAGAAGGTGATGAAATTCTTTGGCTAAAACCAGCTGGTAAAGCATTATCAATCAGCCAAGAATTACCAAATGGCGAAAAAGATACAAGAAGAATTGTCTGCATTGGCGGTGGAACTGGATTGGCACCATTTGTCAGTTTTGCACAGCATCTTCATGATACAAATGACAAACGAGAGATCGTCGTTTTGCATGGTGCAAGTTATGTTGATGAGTTAAGTTACAAAGATTTGCTAACAGGTCTAGAAAACGAAAGTATTGAACGTGGAAAAGATGATTGGAATTTCAAATACAGTGCAGCTATCAGTAGACCACAAGAATGGTTTAACAGAAGTTGGGCAGGTCAAGTTGGTAGAGTTGAGACATTTCTAAGACCTAGAGATAATGGATTATCACCATTAGAAGAGTTAGTAGGAGGAAAAATCACAAAAGAAAATACAATTTTCTATGTATGTGGATGGCAAGGAACAATTGATGGGGTAATGGACTTTTTAAATCCTAAAGGATTTGTAACTGAACACGATAAACGTGAAGATGGCACTTTTGAAGTAAAGTATGAATCATACGGATAGGCATCAGTAAAAAATTAATCATTGAAATATGAGAATTAATTAGAAATCATAATTGACTACAGCACTATATCTTGCACATCTAAATCCCGTAACAAATGCTCATGTAGAGATAATTAAGGAATTGAAAAAAGAGGCAGATATTGTAAAAGTGATGCCAGTGATTTTCAAATATGAAAATAGAGAAGTAAATAGTAAGAGTTTCCCATTTAATTTTGAAACTAGAAAAAAAATGCTTGAAGCCATTTTTGGAGATTCAATAAAAATTACTGATGATTATGCATTTTTAGCTCCATTCAAAAAATATCTTCCCCCACTTGTTAGAAGAAAATCATGGAAATTAAGAAAGCAAATTCTTAATGGAGTTGAAGGAGACTATTTTTCATATACAGGAGACAAGGCTGAAGGGTACATGTTGAAACTATATCGATTAAACCCCAAGATTGGAGAAAGGAAATCTCTTTCAGCTGCATCAGTCAAAGAAAAATTGTATAATTCAGCATTAGAAAAAAAATCTAATTGGAAAGAAGACGTTCCAGAACAAATTGTAAGTATAATTGAGCAAGAATGGAAAACAGTTGAAAAATTTGCTGACCAAGAAGATCAAACTACAAGAATTGTAGGTATGAAATTTCCTAAAGAAGGGTATTCATAATAAATAGAGATTAATACACATTGAGTGATTTTTTTTCATGGGACTTCCACTTTCAAAATATGTATGGTTTGATGGAAAGTATGTTGCTACAGAAAAAGCAAAAGTCCCAATTACAACACATGCAATTCATTATGGAACATCAATTTTTGAAGGAATTAGGGCTTACTGGAATGGAAAAAATCTACACATATTCAGATTAGATGAACATGTTAAAAGATTTAGAAAATCAGGACAATTTTATGATATTTCACTAAATTTTACAGATAAAGAAATTTCAGATGCAATTATTGGTATTTGTAAAAAAAATAAAATAAAAAAATCATGCTACATTAGACCATTTTATTTTGTTGGAGATTATGGAATTAATTTACATGTGACAAAAAAGGCTCCAACTAACGTTGCAATTTTTACATTCCCATTTGGAGACTTGTTTAACAAAAATGGAATTACAGCAAGTGTTGTTTCATGGAGAAAATTTTCAGATAATTCTACACCAACTCAAGCAAAGATGGGAGGAAATTATCTTAATTCAATAATTGCAACTCAAGAAGCAAAAAGAAATGGAGTAGATGAAGCAATTTTGCTTGATCAAGATGGAAATGTTAGTGAAGCACCAGGTGAGAATATTTTCATAGTTAAAGATGGACAATTAATCACCCCATCATTATCATCATCAGCATTAGAAGGAATTACTCGAGATGCCATTATCAAAATTGGTAAAGATTTAGACATTGATGTAATTGAAAGAGATTTCAAAAGAAGTGAGTTATTGATGTCAGAAGAAATTTTTCTTACAGGCACTGCTGCAGAGATTACACCAGTTATTTCAATGGATTCAAAGAAAATAGGTTCAGGAAAACCAGGAGATATTACAAAGAAAATGATGCAAGAATATCTCGACATCGTAATGAATAAAAATATTGATTATTCTCATTGGTTAACTGAGGTCTATTAATTGAAAATAATTCAAATTGGAACAGGTGGTTGGGGTA
>REGF01000070.1 GCA_003702465.1 Candidatus Nitrosomarinus sp.
ACCCCAATATCCATTACACGTAAAACCAAAGGATCTAGATGCAATTTTGATTACTCATGCTCATTTAGATCATTCAGGAAATGTTCCATCATTATTTGTAAGTGGAAATACAGATGTCTATGCAACTCCACCAACATTTGACCTTTCAAAATTATTGATAAACGATATGTTGAAAATTGAAAAAAATTCACATTCATTTGACTTACCAGAATTAAACAATATGATGAAAAATGCCAAAGAAATTGGATTTAAACAAAAAGTTAGAAAGGGTAATGCAACGTTTGAATTTAGAGAATCTGGACATGTAATAGGTGGAAGTACAGTTTTAGTTGAATCAGAAAATAAGAAATTGTTTTACACAGGAGACATCAAAACAAATGGTTCAAGAATGTTACGAGAAATGGATACAGATATTGGGGAAATTGATTTACTAATCACAGAAAGTACATATGCAAAAACTGAACAAATTCCTAGAAAAACATCAGAACAACAATTAATTGAATTTGCAAATGAAGTAATGGATAGAAAAGGAATATTATTCATTCCATCATTTTCTGTTGAACGTTCACAAGAAATGGCATGTATTTTACGAAGTGCAAATTTTAAACATAAAATAATAATGGATGGAATGGCATTAAAAGTAAATGAAATTATGTTTAAACATCCAGAATATCTAAGAGATCCAAAAATATTTTCAGATGCAATTAAAAGCTCAACTGCAATTTATGATCATGCAGAAAGAAAACGTGCAATGGGAGAACCATGTGTTGTAATTTCACCAGCTGGAATGTTAGTTGGAGGAAATGCAGTATACTACTTACAACAATTATCATTTGATAGTAAAAATGGAATAGCATTAGTTTCATATCAAGGTGAAGGTACACCTGGCAAAAAATTACTAGAAACAGGAAAAGTATCGACTAGAGGAAGTGAACTAAATGTTCAAGCAGAAGTAAAACAATTCCAATTTTCTGGGCATGCAGATAGAAAAGAATTATTTGAAATGATTAAAACAATCAAAGGAAATCCCAAAGTCTGGGCAGTTCATGGGGATTCAGAATCCTGTCAAACATTTGCTCAAGAAATTCATGAACAATTTGGTTTGGACGCATATGCCCCTGCAGTAAATGATAAAATAACAATTTGAGATGAAAAATAAATTCACAATAGATATAGATAATTCAATAAACAGCGGTCAGGTTTTTCTTTGGCAAAAAAATAAAAACAATTGGTATGGAATAGATGGTCAAAATATTTTAGAAATTAATCAAGAAAATAAGATTAAATCAATTTCAAATGTAAAAACATCTTTTTTTAGAAAAAATGACGATATTGAAAAAATCATTAAATCAATTTCAAAAGATAAGATAATTAAAAAAGCTGTAAGAAAGTATGACGGTTTAAGAATATTTAATCAAGATCCCTTTCAATGTATGATTTCTTTTATTATTTCATCTAATTCTAACATTCCAAAAATTAAAAACAGTTTAGAAAAAATTTCAGAAAAATTTGGTAAAAAAGTAATTTTCAAAGAACATGAATTTTTTTTATTTCCACAACCTGAAAAAATTGCTAAATCATCCATAAATGAAATTAAAAGTTGTGGAGTAGGATACAGAGCTCCATTTATTAAAGAAGCAGCAAAAATGGTTATTTCAAAAAAAATAGATTTTGAGAATTTAAAAAATAATGATTATAAAGAAGCAAAAAAAAATCTTCGATTAATTCCAGGGATAGGAAACAAGGTGGCAGATTGCATTATGTTATTTTCATTAAATAAACTAGATGAATTTACATTAGATACATGGATGATAAAAATTTTAGAAAAGTATTATTCAAAAGAATTTCAAATTGAAACAAAAACAGTTACTGAAAAACAATATCAAATACTTCATGAAAAAATTGTAGATTATTTTGGTCCATATTGTGGATATGCACAACAATTTTTGTTTAAAATGGAAAGAGAAAATTATGAAAAAAAATGGCTGTAAACCCTTAAAATGTCAATTAATTGGTAGGTTTCTGGGCCTATAGCTCAGCATGGATAGAGTGTTGGACTTCTAATCCAATGGTCAAGGGATCGAAGCCCTTTGGGCCCACTTAACAAATTATTTATTCAGAATTAAATGAAGTTCCGTATGGGAGATTTAGAATTTAAACTAAATTCAACAGATATTCATCAAAATTCTGAGATTATTGGAACGATTAATGTATCATATCCAGGTAGATATGACGGAGTAGTAGTTAATACAACAATTTTAGACTCCAATGAACACATCAAATACAAATCATATAATCAAAAAAAGATATCACAACACGTATCAAGATTATTTATCAACAAAGATACAATGCCTGAAAATAAGGCAGAATTTTCAGCAGTTATTGAATTTGAACCAACGCAAGAATATGAAGTAAAATTTAGAGTGTCAATAATAGAACAACATAAAGAAATTGAAAGTAAAATAATTTTTGCTAAGTATTCTAACTAGAATCTACTCTTTTCAACTTTTAAAGAGCCAACCATCCATGGATGTGGTTCACAGTGATAATGTAGTTCTTGTGGTTCAGTGAAAAGGAATTCATAAGATTCTCCAGGCATTACAACTCCTGGTGAATTAAATTCTCCACTAAAGGAATCCATGTGTCTATGATCTGCTGTTACAGTATGCGGAGTGTCGTCATCATTCACCCAAATTACATGATTATCTATTGTTAGAAGAGCTGTAGGATTATTTGGAACATAACTAGGATTTCCTTCAGTTGCAGCACCTGCAGCAATACTAATAATCAAACTTTCAGTTGGTTCCAAAATGTGTATATCAACAGATGGTTTTTCTAAAGATTCTGGTAGCCAAAATGATGTATAAAATACAAGTACTGCTCCCATTCCAATAATCAAAGCAACTACACCAATTCCATATGCATGACTAGATGATGTAGCACTCATATTTTTTGTAGATTTTTGAAGTTCTTATAAAGCTTGTTTAGAATTTTTGTCATCAAGGTTTTGTAAGATCTTGAGAACCCAAATTAGGATCATTTGGTGAATCTGTATTCAAGTCAGCTTTAGTTGTTGGTGTTGGAACAGTTGGTGCCAACTCTTGAGGTTTTTCTTCTGAAGTACCATCTGGAAGTTTAGATGTTTCACTAGTTGAATCACCAGTAACTTCAGGGGTTGCTTCAGATTCAGATAACTCTGGTAAGTCCTCTTCAACTTTAACAGGTGCTGGTGGTGGAGCATTCTTTTGTTGAGCAAGTGCATATCTGTAGATATGGAAGAATGCTGCAAATACCAATAACACTATTCCAATTAAGAATAATGAAACATTCTTCATTCCTGTTAATGCTGCATTGTACGCTGCAATATTGAGGAATACTTGGAATGCCAATAATGCAACAAGTAGCCAATTAATCCATTTATCTGAAAGGTTAATGGTTGCAACCTTTTGTGGACCAGCACTTTTTGCAAGTTTTGATTTTCTTTCAGCTTCATTTGCTAGTTTAATCATCATGTATGTAAATCCAAATCCTAGTGGAACTAACAATAGCATTGTTCCGTAGAAGAATATTGGATCAATTACTAAACGTTCTACTAATGGAATTGATACATCTGGAGAAATATAGAATCCCCAATAGGTTGTCACCATAATCTGTGCAAGACTGGTAATACCAAATGCAGTAACCATTGGTCTATCTCTCCATGAGAATTTCTTGTATCTATCTAGGAATGGAATCAATACCAACGCTATGATAAATACCAATGGCCACAGCAGACCTGTGACAAACTTATCGTATTGAGTTCTCATAAAAGCGTAAATTCCAGTAAGGTACCATTCAGGAACTGTAACACCTGGAGGTACCGTCGGTTCAAATTTGAATCCTAAATCAATTGGGAATACACCACCAGTTATCAAAATTGCACCACCAATTGCCATTACCATTGGAACGTCAAACACAAGGAATCTTGGGAAGTGTACTGCCATCAATCCCAACATTACAATTGGTAACAAGAACACGTGTTGTGCATAAAATCTTAAAACGAAATCTGAGAATCCACTACCCAGCGCCGCATCTCGAATTGTTGGACCAACTACAGGAATAGATGTTGTCAGCGACGCAGCAATACTGATTGCCAGTTCTGCTCTTTCACTAAATATTACATCATAACCAGTAAATGCTTCAAGAATAGTAACAACACCTAAAATTACACCAGTCATCCATAAGACTTCATTTCTAATTTTGTATCTTCCACTAAAGTATTGATAATACATGTGAAGAACAGCAAGTAAAACCATAGCGTTAGAACCGTGATAGTGTATGTTTCTAATATGAAAACCAAATGGTACTTCATCATTAATGAATTCAACACTATCCCATGCTCTATCTAAAATTGGTTGATAGTAAAACATCAACAGAGCTCCTGTGACTCCAAGAATAATAAATACAGTAAATGTTAACATTCCTAAAAATCCAAACGGACTTACAAATCTTGCAGGGAATGAAAACTTGATAGCTGTAAAAATAGTTCTATCTACTCCATCCCAAATCCAATAAAGTAGGGCTACTATACCCGTATGTCTACTAAGTGAAACGGCCATATCCAATTACTCCATTACTATTTGCGTCAAACTTTGGTGGTAAAATGTAAACAAATCCGTCGGAATCTACTTCCAAATCTAATTTAGGCAAAGTATCTGATGGAGCTGCTTGCAATGATGCAGGACCAGCATATGATGTTCCAGTTAGTGGATCGTAAATACTTCCGTGACATGGACACTCACCTCTCTTTCTTCCATCATCAGGCCAATACTTCCACAAACACCAAAGATGAAGACAGATCATACTGTATGCACGTACACTTTCTGGACCTGTTCCACTTCCACCTAATTCTTCAGGTAATCTGATAAATTGCCATTTACGAAATGCTTCAGCATCAAGTGCAGCATCTCCAGTTGCTGGATAAGTAATTACTTCAGCGTGATTAACTTCATAAGTATTCAAATTTGCGTGGGAACCATCAGGTAAAATAACAGGAACTTTTTCTAAAGAAGCTTGA
>REGF01000071.1 GCA_003702465.1 Candidatus Nitrosomarinus sp.
GATGAGTGGACTAATCGTTCTTGGGTAGGTCATAAAGGTAGAATCGAACAATTTTTGCGACCGACTGATAATGGTAAATCTGCTCTTGAAGAATTAGTAGGTGAAAAAATTACAAAAGAAAATACAATTTTCTATGTATGTGGATGGCAAGGAACAATTGATGGAACTATGGATTATTTAACAAACAAAAATTTTGTTACAGAAAAAAATAAGCGTGAAGATGGAAGTTTTGAAGTCAAATTCGAATCATACGGATAATTTCTTCATCAAATGATAATCAAATGATAATCAAATGATAATCTATTTTTGTTATGATGAAAAAATGATTATGTATAAAACCCCTTAGATTAGAACCAAAATATTGAAAAAAATTGAGGCTGTAATTAACAGAAAAAATTATCCTACAATTCGTGAAAAATTAGATATTTTAGGAATCGACATTATTGATAAACGAAATTTAGAAGACAGTAAATTTGTCAGTCAATCAAAAGGTTCCAGAGTAGGTGGTTCAAATCTAAGATCTACAATGCTTGCAAAAATTGAATTAGCAATGTCTGATAAACAAGCTAGGGAAGTAGTAGATATAATTTCCAAAAATTCTGGACTACCAAAATCTACTCCAAGTAAAATTTTTGTTTTTGAAATGCAAGAATCTATTGAACTAAATACACTTCAAGGTGAATCTGAAACTGAATCAAATGATAAAGTAGAAGAGGAATTTTCTGTAGCCCCTAAGTTTGTGACAAAACGTAATAGATTGATTCCACTTCAAAAGAGAACTTTATACAAATTAGAACAATATTATGATGAACATAGTGAGGTTTTAGCATCTGATTATAGAATTCGCTCCTTTAGTGATTTTGTGAATTATTGTATAATGAAATATTTGCCTACACTTGAAAAACAACTAAAGAATCAATCAATTCTTTATGAAGATGTTTTATAATTAAAAATTAATTTTAAATCTTGTAACTTTTATTTTGTATTATCATCTAATGTAATTTCAATTGCCACTCTCTTTTCATTAGCTCTCTCTTCTCCTGGATATTTCAATTGAGAAATTTTTTCATTAAGTTTTTCATCAAACACACGTGATGCTTTTCCAGTAAATTCCATGTTATTGTATTGAATAATGACTTCTGGGTTTGTAATTGCGTTTTGAAACCAATCTCCATCAGGACGGTGTCTTGAAAAATAGATTTTTTCATTGTATTTTACAGCCCTTAACCAAACTGAATGACGTTTACCTGTTTTTCTACCCTTTGTAACTAAAATTGGTCGAAATCGTTCTTCAGTAATTTCCATGCTAATCGTACTCTGTCAAGTAATTTAACCCCATTGATAGAAATTTCTAATATTTGATATGATAAGGAAATTTTGCAATTTACAAATATGTCAGTGAAATTAGAAGGAATGCCTGAAAACATAGCCACAGCTGATACATTCACTGGAAAAAAAGTAATTGATAGAGAAGGAATTCAATATGGAAAGGTTAAACACATACACATTCATCAAGACACACTTTCTGTATCTGGTGTAACAATACATCAAGGATTCCATAAAGATTATTTTCTCTCTCATGATTACATAGACAAATTTTCTGATGAGCAACTACTTCTTAGTAGACCTCCTGTCAGAACTGGAATTCCAGTGGTCGATATTGATAGTCATAAAATTGGAAAAGTCAAAAGATTACACAAACATCCAGACACCAATGAATTAGAATCAATTGAAGTCAGTCATGGCTTAATGCATTCAAAAATTTTATCCAAATCCGAAATTTGGGGAATAGGTGAAAAAATCATCTTGAGAATGACTAAAGAAGAATTCAAAAATCTTGAATAATTCTTAAAATTCTTTTTTATTATTTTCTATTTTTTTGCACAATTTTCACAAACAGGACTTCCATCCTCTAAAGTGATCTCTACATTTGATGAGTGACATTTTTGACATAATCCTTTCATAAGTCATGTTCATAAAATACTCTTTTTAAATTTTGTATGATTTACTTAAGCCATAATACTTAGCAATTTATAATTCCCACATGAGATCAGATCGTTGTATTCTATTGAAACAAAATCTCTTACAAAATCATTTGGAGATTTAGTTGCTGTAAATGATATCTCTTTTTCAGTTGAAAAAGGAGAGATATTTGGATTCTTAGGTCCTAATGGAGCTGGTAAAAGTACTACTATGATGATCTTTACTACTTTACTAAAACCAACAAATGGTAATGCATCTGTTGGAGGTTTTGACGTAATAAAAAATCCTAAACAAGTTAGAGAAAATATTGGATTTGTACAACAAGAAACTACCGTAGATGAATATCTTTCTGGGCGTGAAAATCTGTTATTACAAGCAAAATTAAATCATATTCCAAAAAATGAAATCAATCCAAGAATTGATGAAGTTTTAGATTTGATTGAGCTTTCAGATAAACAACATGAAGCTGTAGTTACATACTCTGGTGGAATGAGAAAGAGATTGGATATTGCTGGAGGTCTTTTACATCATCCAAAAGTTTTGTTTTTAGATGAACCTACTGTAGGATTAGACATCCAAACTAGAAGAAAAATTTGGCAATATATCAAAAAAATACATATTCAATTTGACATGACAATTTTTCTCACCACTCACTATATGGAAGAAGCAGATAATTTGTGTGATAGGATTGGAATAATGGACCATGGAAAAATCCAAGTTATTGATACTCCTCAAAATATGAAAAATGATCTTGGTAATGAAATAATTTCACTAGTTATTGACAATACTGAAAATTTTGATTCTTTTTTAGTTGAATTAAAAAAAATTCAATTTATTAAAAAAATTAACGAAGATAATTCAAAATTAACTCTTTTTACTTCAAATGGAACTGAAGTAATTCCTCAAATTTTTCAAATTTCTTCCAATCTTGGAATAAAAATTAATTCTATTTCTTTAACCCAACCAACCCTTGATGATGTTTTCATCTCTTATACCGGACATGAAATTAGAGATGATAATTCAAAATACAATAGACGACATGAGCATGCAAAAATGAAGAGATTAAGACAATGAATACTATAATGTATGATGCATACACAATTTTTTGGAGAGAATTAAAAAGATACAAAAAATCTAGAAGTGGTGTTTTAATCCGATTAATTCAACCTGCAATTTGGATTATAGTTGTTGGAAATATTTTTTCAGAAACCCAACCTTTGATTCAGTCCGTAGGATTTGAAGGTGAATATATTGAATTTATGGCACCTGGTGTCATAATTCTAACTGCCATTTTTACTAGTATCTTTGGTGGTGTTAATACTCTGTGGGATAGAAGATATGGTTTTATGAATAAGGCATTGACTTCTCCAATTTCACGTTCAGCAATTGCAATTGGTAAAATGTCTGCAATTTCTTTAATTGCTGCTTTACAGGCAAGTTTGATAATTGGAATAGCACTAGCAATAGGTGTAACTTTTCCAAATCCTTTGATGATAATTCCTATCATGGGAATTGTTATTTTATTCTCATTAGGTTTTTCTGGAATTTCTGTTACGTTAGCTGCTACTGCAAAATCACAAGAAACGTTTTGGGGTATGATCAATTTACTTGGAATGCCATTATTCATGTTAAGTCCTGCATTATTCCCATTGGAACTATTGCCAGATTGGCTTGCTGTAGTTGCAAAACTAAATCCTGTTACTTACACAATTTTGTTAGTTAGAGAATTAATGACGGGTGTTTCAGAAGGTGGTATTCCAATTTTGATTAGTGTTGGTGTAATTTTTGCATTTGTTGTTGCAATGGTTGGCATTGCAAGTTATGTTTTCACTAGAGAAGTAAACAAACCATTTTAAAATTAAGGAAATCCAATAGACTCTAACAAAATTGAATCAATTTTAGAAATATCTACTCTACTTTGTTCCATGGAATCTCTTTTTCTAACTGTTACTGTATTATCTTCTAATGTTTGATGATCAACTGTAATTGCAAAAGGAGCACCTATTTCATCTAGTCTTCTATATCTCCTGCCAATTGCACCTGAATGATCCAAAAATGCATCACATTTTCTTTTAATACCTAAAAAGATTTCATCTGTTTTTTCTTTTAATCCATCTTTTTTAACTAATGATAAAATTCCAACATGAACTGGAGATAAATATGGTTTTAATGATAAAACCATACGTTCATGTTCTTTATCATTTTTTAATGAATGCTCTAAAATTGTGTATAGACTTCTGTCTATTCCCATAGAAATTTCAAATACGTGTGGTAAAACTTTTTCATCATTATCCATAACTTCAAATTTTTCTTTACTCATGTTTGCATGACTTGTTAAATCATAATCAGATCTATAATTGCATGCTACAAGTTCAAGCCAACCAATAGTTGTTTCAACTTCAAAATCAAATGCAATTTCCGCATAGAATGCTTTTTCTTTATTTCCCAATTTTCTAAATCTACTTTTTGAAATATCAATTCCTGTTTTTTCGTAAAATTCTGTTAAAATTCCTAAATAATATGCCACAAATTTATTTGGAACAGTACCAGATTCTAAAGCCTCTTTACAAGTCATAGAAATTGGTTTATCTTCTGTTTGTACTCGAATTACAGTATTTTCTACTTCTGAAAATTTCTCTACACTGTCTAATCTTGTTGGATTACAAAAAACTTCGATTTCTGCTTGATAAAATTCTCTTAGGCGAAGTAAACTCTGTCTAGGTGCAATTTCATTTCTAAAACTTTTTCCAACTTGAGCGATTCCCAAAGGAAGTTTTCCTCTCATAGTTTTGAAAAGTCTTGGAAAATCAACAAATATTGATTGACATGTTTCAGGTCTGAGATATGCTTCTTCTTCTTGAGGACCAATACCAACTTTAAACATCATATTGAATTTTTTTGTTGAACTAAAATCACCTTTACATTTTGGACATTGTATTTTATTTTCTTTAATTGCATTATCAAATTCAATTAAATCTGCACTTTCAGGAATCTCAA
>REGF01000010.1:0-7074 GCA_003702465.1 Candidatus Nitrosomarinus sp.
AGATTAGCACGTTCAGTTACTGGAAAAAAAATTATTGCAAAAATCGATGGAGGATGGCACGGATATACATCAGATTTACTAAAGAGTGTTAATTGGCCATTTAAAGAATTAGAAAGTAGCGGAGTTGTTAATGAAGAAAAGATTATTTCTATTCCTTACAATGATTTAGAAAACTCAATAAAAATTTTAAAAAAACATTCTAAAAATCTTGCAGGTGTAATTATAGAACCTGTTTTAGGAGGAGGAGGATGCATTCCTGCAACAAAAGAATATCTAAAAGGAATTGAAGAATTTGTTCACAAAAATAAATCATTATTTATTCTAGATGAAATTGTTACAGGGTTTAGATTTAGGTATGGTTGTTTGTATCCTACAATGAAGTTGGATCCAGATATTGTTACATTAGGAAAAATATCGGGAGGAGGAATGCCAATAGGAATTATTTGTGGAAAAAAAGAAATAATGAGTTTTGCAGATACAACAGGAAAGAGAAAATCAGAACGCTCATACATTGGAGGAGGCACATTTTCAGCAAATCCAGTATCAATGATGTCAGGATATACAACACTAAATTATCTAAAAACAAAAAAATCAACATATGAAAAAATTAATTCATTAGGAGAATATGCAAGAAAAGAATTAGAAAAAGTATTTGATGGAAAGGTTGCAGTTTCAGGCAAAGGATCCTTATTCATGACTCATTTTCTTAAAAATGGAGTTACAAAAATAGATAATTCTATAGATGTTGCAAAATGTGACACAGAAATGTTACAGAAATATCATTTTAAGATGATTTCTGAAGATGGAATATTTTTCTTACCAGGAAAATTAGGAGCCATTTCAAATAGTCATTCAAAAGAAGATATCAATAAAATCATCAAAGCATCAGAAAATTTCTAAAAATTCAAATTAATTTTGATAGTTATTTTTCCAAGACATTAATTGATTAAAAATTTCTAAAAATTCATTAGATTTAGTAGTAATATGAATATGACCAAAGACATTTTCAAATTGTCCTTCAAAAATCATCGTACATTCATTTTTAAAAAAAGGTACAGTTACTCCAATTTTTTTTAGATTATTAATCAAGAGATTTTCAATCAAAATATTTTCAGAATTAACAACAATTTTTTTTAAATTTGAATTTTTATTTATTGAATCATCTAATTTTTTCTGCAATGAATCACTCCATTTGGGAGAATCTTTAGGCCAATGATGTACAAACACCTTTTCAGCAAAATACGAGATTTGGGATTCAGTCATAATTAAAATAATTTTTAAATCAAATTAAGGGTTTAGTATGAAATTTTTAAAAATATTCAAATTTTTATAAAATAACAATTATCATTAAACATGGATAAGAAAAAAGAAGAAAAAGAAGCATATGCAACAGATGATCCAACTGACACATCTGCAGCAAAACAAGAAGAAATGGCCAAAGAGGCAATTAAAAAATTCAAATCGTTGAATTAAAGTAAACTTTCATTAGCAATGAAAATCTGATAAAATTATGGGATTATTTGGATCTAAAAAGAATCCAGAGGATTTAAGATACGAGGCAATGGCAATGATGGAGAAAAATCAACCAAAAGCAGCAATTTCATTATTTAATAAAATTCTTAAACAAAACGATTCTGATTCTGATGCATTACTAAACAAAGGATTAGCACTAAATCAAATTAAAAAATACAGTGATGCCATTACCTGTTTTGACAAATTATTAGAAAGTGATCCAAAAAATGCACAAGCATTAAACAATAGAGGCATTTCAATGGCAGAAAACGGAAATATCCAAGAAGCATCAATATGTTATGATAAAGCAATTGAAGCAGATCCCAAATATGCAGCATCATATTTTAACAAAGGAGTTCTGTTAGACAAACTTCAAGAGCACGAAGAAGCACTAGTTGCATTAGAAAAAGCAATTTCAATAGATTCAAGAAAACCAAATGCAATGGTGTATAGAGGAATTGTTTTAGGAAAAATGAAAAGACATGAAGAAGCACTGAATTGTTTTCAAAATATCTGTAAAAAGTATCCAAGCAACCAAGATGCGTTTTTTCAAAAAGGAGTACAGCTTGCTGAATTAGGAAGACATGAAAAAGCAATTGATGTATTTGATGAAATTCTAAAAAAATACAAAGATAACGTGAATGTGATTTATGCAAAATCTAGAAGTTGTGCAGCAATGGAGAGAATTCCCGAATCAATGGAATTATTAAAACAGGCAATTACAAAAAATCCAAAAATTATACGTAATTGGGCAAAGGAAGAACCAATTTTTACAAAATTACATAATGACGATAAATTCAGAGCATTAGTAAGATTATAGAATTTTTTTTCTTACTGAATCAATTCTAATTATTCCAACTTTCTTTTTAGGTCCAATTAAACGAGCCTCATAAATTGGAACATAAACCTCACTTATCTCTCTCAATACAAATTCTTCTTCAAGTTTCCTAACTTCATCAATTAGAGGTTTTTTCAAATATGATTGTAATTTTTTAATTGCATCATCATGAGTTAATTCAGAATTTTTAACATTTGAAGAATTTTTTTCTAATAAACGATTTGGATAATTTTCAGTTGTTTTAGAATTTAATTTAAATGGAAAATTTATTTCTCGTCCATGATGATCAAAAGTCAATTCATCTTCATTTTCAACAAAAACATGTTCTTCTAATTTTAAATCAACTTTATTTTTACCACGTTTTCCTACAATTGCTTTTTTAAAATTTGATTTTTCTCTAACTGGAAAAACACCATCTCCTAAAAGGACTTCAGCAACATTTGATGAAACGGAAATAGAATGAGTTGCTTTTCGATAATAATTTGCCATGTATTTACCAGATACAATTAGGATACACTCATAGTATAATTTTAGAGAATGAATATGAATATCTGCTTTTTTAGGACGAGAAAATAATGACTTAAACACACTAGTTTTTTTATCATCAACAATCTCTAATGCTTCAGATTCCTCGAGTTTTTTTCGTAAAACGACTGTTTTATGTTCATGAGTTTTTTTCAAAACTATAAAAAATATGAAATTCATCATATTAAACCAATTCTGATTCAAAAAATGGATCAGAAAAAAATTCAAAACAAAGAAAAAGAAGTATTTTAATCAAAAATATGATGAATAAAACAAACATCAAAGGAACAAATGACAAAAGAGACGTTAATCCAGAATGGTTTACTGGAAAAACTTGGATGAAAGTACTTTCAGAAAAAATTAAATCAAAAGATCAAGACATTTACCACGTACATTTTCAAAAAGGTTCAAGAACTAAACTTCATTATCATAATGGTAATCAAGTATTAATTGGCATAAAAGGAAAAGGTAGTTTGGAAATTTTTAAGAGATATGGAACAAAAAAATCAGATTTTAAAATAAAAAAAACTGAAAGAATTAGTTTGAATGAAGGAGATATCGTCCACATTCCAGCTAATACACTTCACACTCATGGTTCAATTAATAAAAATAAAGAATTCTCACACATAGCCATCAATATTTTACCAAGAAAAAATGCAATTTACAAAACAATTTGGTATGAATCAGATTTTAAGAGTAACGTAACAAAAATTATTTAAAAATAATGTCCATTAAAGAGGATGCAAAAATTAATTTTATACAAGGAGAAGAAAATGCAAAAATTAAACAATATTTTGATCCTAAAAATACATCAAATGGAATCAGTTACAGTCTTGCTCAATTCACGTTAGAAATAGGAGAAAAAACCAAACTTCATAAAATTAAATCATCTGAGATTTACTATATTTTAGAAGGAAATGGTAAATTAAGAATTGACGGCAATGAATTTGAGTTAAAAAAGAATGATTCAGCTTATGTGCCTCCAAATTCAGAACAATTTTTTGAAAATATTGGATCAGAAAAATTACAATTTCTGTGCATTGTAGAGCCAGCATGGAAACAAGAAGATGATGAAATTTTAGAATAAAAATTTGAATATTAACAATGATTTTTAACAGATAAGATATTACGAATGACATGAATCGAAGAGAGGCATTACTTACACTAAATCTTAGTCAAGATTCATCTCAAGAACAAATTAAAACAGCATACAGAAAAATGGCACTAGAATTACATCCTGATAAAAATAAAAAAAATAATGAAGATTCAGAATTCAAAAAAATTACAGAGGCATATAATTTTCTAAAAAAGAATGAAAAAGATGATAAAATCTATCAAGAAGCAAAACAAAATTCTGGAAATCAAAGAATCAGACCAAAACCACAATGGGGAGCACCTGATGACGGAGGAATTCCAGAACAAGATTGGGGTAAATACACAAGAGAATTTGAAGAAGGAGATCCAACTTTTTGGAGAGAATATGAGAAAAAATTCTGGGAAGACTATAATGCAAGAGTAAGAGCTGATGGGAAAAATGGAGAATATGAAAAAGCCAGAGAACCAACTAAACAACCAGACCTTCAAGTAAGTGTAGACAAATCACTGTGTATTGGATGTTGTAGTTGTGAAATAATTGCACCAGAGGTTTTTGAAATTGATAAACAGACTCAAACAAATCCTAAATCAAAAGTAATCAATCGAAAAGGTGCAGGAGTAAATAAAATTATGAATGCAGCTGAAACATGCCCAACAAAAGCAATTAAAGTAGAAAATATTATTACAAAAGAAAAACTATTTCCGTATTAAATTTTTAATAAATTAAAATATTTTTCAGTTTCAGAATCAGTTAGTTTTAAGGTAGAATCAAACATACTATGGATAGGTCCACCTTTATCAGAAGAATCTCGAGGAACTAAATGCACATGTAGGTGAGGGACTTCTTGTCCAGCTTCTTTACCATTATGTATTGCAACTAACGTAGAACCAGTTATTGAATCAACTTTAGACATCATTAAATGAACCAAAGAGAATAGATCATTATTTTCATCTTTATTCATATCTTGAATTTTTTCACAATGATTTTTAGGTATTACAAGAACATGACCTTTAGTAAGCGGAAACGCATCTAAAAAACAAATAGAATTAGATGTTTCATGTAGAATTTTTGCAGGAATTTCTTTTGAGATAATTTTACAAAAAATACAATCCATGTTTATCAAAAAAATTTTTGAAATATCAAAGTATCTATCAAGGATTTACAATAGTAGCCCAAGCCAAACCTTTACCAAATTTTATGGTCACTTTGTCACCTTCATTTAATTGACAATTTTCAATGAGTTTAGGCACATTATCACTAGTTTCAACATAACAAGTTCCATCATCATTACTCAAAATTATTACGTCTTCAAAAACATCTTCTCTAATTAAGTGCCAAAAAGGAAAAATTATAGTAGATAGAACAATTCCTGCCACCAAAAAGGCGCCGCCAAAAACTAAACCTTGTTGCTGACTTGAACTTAAATTCATTTTACCATGTGCCGCCGTCCCCACCATTCATATCCATTTTTTTGGCAGGTACGTTTCCATGTGCTTTTTTCATATGTTTTTTTAATCTCTCAGGATCATGTAGTTCAGTTCCACAAACATCACATTTTGTTTTAGTCTCATTTGACTTTTTACGATTAAACAAGCCCATATTATCACAATGCTGAAGAAATACATTATAAAGGATACTGAATTTTTGTCAATTCATGTCAGTAAAAAATATCACAGTTTTAGGTTCAGGAGTAATGGGTCACGGTATTGCTCAAGTTTCAGCAACAGCCGGATATAATGTAGTTTTACGAGATATCAAACAAGAATTTTTAGACAAAGCTATGGAGAAAATCAAATGGAGTTTAGACAAACTTGTTTCAAAAGAAAAGATTTCAAAAGATGAAGGAGATTCAATTTTTGCAAGAATTACACCAATTGTAGATTTGAATGAGGCAGTAAAAGATGCAGAACTAGTCATAGAAGTGGTTCCTGAAATCATGGAATTAAAAAAAACAGTTTATGCTGAATTAGATAAAGCTGCAGGACCTGAAGTAATTTTTGCATCAAATACAAGTACATTACCAATTACAGAAATTGCAAATACCACATCACGTCCTGAAAAATTTATAGGCATACATTTTTTCAATCCACCACAATTAATGAAATTAGTCGAAGTAATTCCAGGAGAAAAAACATCACAAGAAATTACAGAGTTAACACAAGAATTTGTAAAATCAGTAAATAAACAAGCTGTACTATGTAGAAAAGATGTTCCAGGATTCATTATCAACAGACTATTCATTCCAATGGTACATGAAGCATGTTTTGCACAAGACCGAACAAATGCAACATTAGAAGAAATTGATTCTGCTGTAAAATTCAAGTTAGGATTTCCAATGGGAATTTTTGAATTAGCTGATTTTACTGGAATGGATGTAATTCACAAAGCAACAACAGAGATGCATTTAAGAGATAAAAAAGTAATTAATCCACATCCAACAGTAGAAAAAATGTTTGATGAAAAGAAATTAGGACAGAAATCAGGTGAAGGATATTACAAATATTCTGATGACAAATATGAAAGAGTTACGTTGTCAGAAGAATTAGCACAGAAATTTAATCCCATTCAATTAGTAGCAAATATTGTAAACAATGCTGCTTGGTTAATTACTAATGGAGCAAGCGATGTAGAAGAAATTGAAAAAGCTGCACAGTTAGGATTAGGATTAAGAAAACCACTATTTGAAACAGCAAAAGAAATAGGGATTAAAAATATTGTAGATGAGTTAAACAAACTTGCTGCAGAACATGGTGAATTTTACAAACCAGACCCACTTCTCATATCAATGCAATAGGAATTAATGATTTGGATTTTGAAAAAGATGTTGAATCCTTAAAAATAGCATTGACAGAAACTGAATTCCGTATAAAAAAATTAGAAGAGCATAAAGAAATAATCAACAAATTACTCAGAGATAATAAAACTGAAGAGAGTTGGATTAATGAAACAAGAAGAAGACTAATACGAAATATAAGAAATTTACAAAAAAAGCGAAATAATTTTCCTACGATCATTACATATTTGAATCTTTTAACCCCTAAAGTGGGAGGTGGTCGCCACGACGACCCCCCCTATTTTCGTTCTGTTTCTTCTCAAGTGAATA
>REGF01000010.1:7084-20210 GCA_003702465.1 Candidatus Nitrosomarinus sp.
ATTTTTAGAGAACTAGAAGCTTAAGAAATTAATTCTAAGATTTTTTCTACAGATTCTTTTGCAGTATCTGCACCAATGATTTTTACATTTTTTCTATGATCAACATAACCATCAATGTAGGGAGAAATAGCACTATCAAAACCACGGATTGCAACCATTGGTTTTTTACTCATATATGCAGCACATACTTCAGATAAAGTTCCAGATCCTCCACCAACAATTATCACACCATCAGCAGATAAAGCATTAAGAAAATCACGAGTGTATCCCATTCCAGAAGGAATGACAATATCACAGTATTCGTTTGCAAATTTTGGATCATCTTGAGGGATAATTCCTAGAGTCAAACCATTTGCATCTTTTGCACCATGTGAAGAAGCACTCATAATTCCACCCAAACCACCTGTGATCAATACTGAACCAGATTTTGCAATTTCCTGACCTACATCATATGCAACTTTTTCATGTTCTGGAGTACATCCAGGAGTATTATTTCCGATTACTAAGATCTGTTTTCTCTTTACCATATTAGATCTTAATTCATCGGTTTGAAAAAGGTTGTCAGAGAAAAGGATATTAGTGAAAATATCCAGATATTCAATATGAAAACAAGATCAATGCCTGTTTGTTTTAGTGAAAAACAATACAAAATGATTGAAGAATTTGCCAAGAGAAATGGAATGCTTAATGCAAGTCAGGCTCTTGAAAAAATCCTTAGCAAATAGATAGTTTTTCTAATTTTTAATTTATTTTATTTTTCAATTTAGTTAGCAATAGGAGTATGCAGTTGTTTACATTTAATAATTAAATATTTTAAAATAAAAATAGAGATATGGGATTATTTGGAAAAAAAGATACCAATTGTACGATTTGTAATAAAGAATTAACACATAGACACAAACCAAAAAAGGAATGGAATATCAAAGGTTCATTATGTGGAGATTGTCATTTTGATAAATCAAAGGAATATTATGAAGGAAAAGTAAGACAACCATGCGTAAAATGTGGAACAACACAAAAAATTACGGATTTATGGGAACCTAGATGGCAATGGGACATGGAAGGACTATTATGCAAAAAATGTTTTGATGAAAAAGAACAAAGTTTTGAACAAAAGAAGAATTTTTGTGCAGTGTGTGAAACAAAAATGGGTTTAATCAGACATAATCCTAAAGGACATTGGAAAATAGAAGGGCAATTATGTAGAAAGTGCTGGGACAGTAAAAAAGCAGAGTTTGGATAAAGTGAATTTTTTAAAAAAATTTTCATGTTTAGATTGTGATAAAAAATTTTCAAAAGAAGAAGAATTAATGAATCATCAACAAATTATTCATGGAAAAAATTCGGAATATGATTGTAAACAATGTAACAAATATTTTTCAAACATGGAAGATATGAGAACTCATTTGCAAAGAGAACACAGTTACAAGAAAAATAGATAATTAAATTGCTTTAACGGTTTTTACAACTGGGGGTCTAACTTTAGTAAAGACTCTGAATCCACAAATGCATTTGATTTCAGGTAAACGAGATAGTTCAGTATTTGAAACAATTGTTCCACATCTTAAGCAAGCATAATTTACTTCAAACGTCTCAACTGGTGTTTCTTCTATTTCGTCAGTTATTTCTTCAGCCATATTTATCATCAAGAATTTCTATAATTTAAGGATACCAAATTATGTTAAAGATAATTCAATGTAGACATCATCAGGGATTTTAAGTCTCATTAATTGTCTAATTGCTTTATCATCTGCATTGATGTTAATTATTCTTCTATGCATTCTCATTTCCCATTTTTCATAAGTTTCAGTTCCACTGCCACAAGGTGATTTTCTTGTAGCAACATGGAGTCTTTTAACAGGAAGTGGGGTAGGGCCTTTTACTTTTACACCAGTTTTTTTACCAATACCCATGATCTCATTACAAACATCCCCTAATTTAGGGAGGCTTGTAGAAGTGAGTTTAACACGGGCGGTTTGTGTCATAAAAAACGCCTATGGTTTGTACTCTTCAGTAATTTCCTTAACAATACCTGCTGCGATTGTTGCACCCATATCTCTGAGAGCGAATCTACCCATTTCTGGGAATTCATTGAAGGTCTCAATACAGGTTGGTCTTACTGGTCTAATCTTAACAATTGCGGCATCACCAACTTTAAGGAATTTTGGATTCTCCTCTTCAACGGCACCAGTTGCTGGGTTAATTTTTTGAAGGAACTCAGTAACAGTTGCTGCAACTTGTGTTGTGTGTGCGTGCATAACTGGAGTGTATCCAGGTGCAATTGCTGTTGGATGGTGAATTACAATAATTTGGGCTTTGAATTCTTTTGCTACTTTTGGTGGGTTTTCTGGGTCACCAAGTACATCTCCTCTTTTGATATCTTTCTTTTCAATACCTCTAAGGTTGAAACCAATGTTATCACCTGCTTCTGCTGATGGCATTTCTTGGTGGTGAGTTTCAATAGATTTGATTTCACCTAATGCACCAGAAGGCATAACAATGATTTTTTGTCCTGCTTTCATAACACCAGTTTCGACTCTACCTACAGGTACAGTTCCGACACCAGTGATGGTATAAACGTCTTGAATTGGAGTTCTTAATGGTTTACCAATTGGTTTTTCTTCGACTTTTAATTCGTCAAATGCTTCAAGTAGTGTTTTTCCTGAATACCATGGCATGTTCTCAGTTTTCTTAACTAAGTTATCACCTTTCCATCCAGAAACTGGAATGAATGGTACTTCGTCTACTTTGTAACCAACAGATCTTACTAATTTTTCACCTTTCTCTTGTGCTGCTTTAAAGGCGTCTTCTTTGTATTCAACTGCATCCATCTTATTGATTGCTACAATAATCTGTTTTACACCTAATGTCTTAAGCAAAAATGCGTGTTCTCTTGCTTGTCCACCAGCTGCAGTTGCAGTATCAGTTTCACCTTCTTTTGCTGAAAGTACTAAGACAGCGGCATCTGCTTCAGATGCGCCAGTAATCATGTTTTTGATGAAGTCCCTGTGACCAGGTGCATCAATCAAAGTAAAGAAGAATTTGTTAGATTCGAACTTTTGGAATGCTAAGTCGATAGTAATTCCTCTTTCTCTTTCATCTTTAATGTTATCCATAACCCATGCATACTTGAAAGTATCACCTTTTCCGGTCTTCTCGGATTCGGCTCCGTGTGCTGCAATGGTTCTCTCATCTACAACTCCTAGATCCATTAAGAAATGACCCATAGTTGTGGATTTTCCGTTATCAATATGACCTGTTACAATCATGTTTAAGTGTGGTTTATCTGCCATAAGGAGTTCGTTGTCGAGGGGATATATTACTGTAATGAATTTTTTTCAATAAAAAATATTTTTTTTTGAAATATTTGGTTTTTCAGACTTTACTAAAAGCACATAAATCAAAGAAGAAAAAATCAGTATTATGAAAATTACAGTTTCAGTTATCAAAGCAGATGTCGGAGGGATCGGAGGACATACAAAACCTAGTGACGGCCTAATCAAAGCAATTAGAGATACCGTTGAAAATTCAGGAGATTTACTAATAGATCATTACATCGGATATTGTGGTGACGATACTCATATTGTAATGTCACATACACATGGAACCAATAATGAAAAAATTCACAAGTTAGCATGGGATGCATTCATGGCAGGAACAGAAGTAGCCAGAAAAGAAGGTCTATACGGAGCAGGTCAAGATCTTCTAAGAGATTCATTTTCAGGAAATGTAAAAGGAATGGGTCCAGGTGTTGCAGAAATGGAATTTGAAGAAAGACCAAATGAAGCATTTACAGTTTTTGCAGCAGACAAAACTGAACCAGGTGCATTCAACTATCCAATTTACAGAATGTTTGTAGATACATTAAGCAACACAGCATTAATTGTAAACAAAAGTCTTGCAAAAGGAGTTAAGTTCAACATTATGGATGTTGAAAAAGCACAAATTGCAGAATTACAATTGTGGGAAGACAAACCAACAATTGAAGCAGCATTAATGTATCCTGGAAGATATGTGGTTGATTCAGTTTTCACTAGAGATGGAGAACCAATTCTAGATGCATCAACAGATAGACTTCACAATATTGCAGGAACATATGTTGGAAAAGATGATCCAATTTGTTTAGTTAGAACACAGAAAAATTTCCCAGCAACAGAAGAAGTTGGAAGTATGTTTAACAATCCTCACTATGTTGCAGGCAATACAAGAGGAAGTCACAACATGCCATTAATGCCAGTAAAGTTGAACTCTGCTGCATCAATTAACTTCTGTATTCCAATTGTAGAAGCTTTAGTATTCAGTATGCATAATGGAAAATTCACAGGTCCATTTGATGGATTCTCAACTCCAGATTGGGATTACATTAGAGAAATTGCTACAAAGAAAGCAATGGCAATTAGAAGTCAAGGATTTATTCATCCAGCAACACTAGTTCCATCAGAATTAGAATATGCTGAAGGATATAGAGCAAGAATGGATGTTCTTGAAAGCAAAATGAAACCTATGGATGATGAACCAACAAATACAGAAAGGAAAGAAAATTACGAAGATCCAGATTAAGGATCATTCTTAATTTTACAATATTACGAAATAGTTAAATCAAAAAAAGGAGTAGTCAATCAGGGTATGACAGCCTTTCAGAGAATCTTTGATTGGAAAACGTATATTTTCACAGTACTAGCAGTAATTTCTTTTTCTAGTTTTGTTGCAGTTTTATTTGGACAAACAATTCCAGGAATAATTCTAGCATTTTTCAAAATAGCTGGAGAATATGTAATTTTAGGAACAGTTTTGATTTTTGCATTTTCATGGTTCTTACGGGCAAAACCACGAAATCGTCCAAAAAGTTACAGAGTGGTCCCAATTGATGCATTCGGAGAACAAAGTGTAATTCAAGAAATTAGAACAGAATTCAAAACACATGATGTTGCATGGAGTTTTATGAAACAATACAAGAAAACATATCCATTGCATAATTTTGCATTAGTTTCAGATGTTAAGGATTCTGAAAAACCAACAATTTTCAGATACATCTAGATTCAAACTTTTATTCAGGATTAGTTAGAAACAGACATGGAATATTCTATTTTAGCAGAATCATTTGAAAAAATGGAATTAACTAGAAAAAGATTAGAGTTAACTCAATTGTTAGTAGAATTATTTGAAAAAACACCACAAGAAGTTATTTCAAAAATAGTTTATCTTATTCAAGGAAAATTAAGACCAGATTTTGAAGGTATAGAATTGGGAGTTGCAGAAAAATTAGCAATCAGAGCAATTTCAAAATCATCAGGGATTGCAATAAAAAAAATTGAAGACGAATATACAAAAGGTGGAGACTTAGGACATGCAGCAGCTGTAATTTTAGAACAAAAAACACAAACAACATTTCTTGTTGAAAATATTACAGTTGAAAGAGTATACGAGACATTATTCAAAATTGCAAAATTGGAAGGTTCAAGATCTCAAGATATGAAAATAAAATACATTTCAAGTTTGTTAAATGATGCAAATCCATTAGAAGCAAGTTTTATTTTGAAAATTTTGTTGGGCACACTAAGATTAGGAATAGCAGAAAATACAGTTATGGATGCATTGGCAATAACATATTCTGGAAATAAAGAAAATAGAAAATTATTACAAAATGCATACAATGTTTCAAGTGATTTAGGTAAAGTAGCTGAAACAATTTCATCAGAAGGAATTGAAGGGATTGAAAAATTTAAAGTGAATCTATTTAATCCAATTCGACCAATGCTTGCAGACAGAGTGAAAAGTGAAAAAGAAGTAATTGAAAAAATGGGAGAAGAGTTTGCAATCGAATACAAATTAGACGGAGAAAGAGTTCAACTTCACATTGAAGGAGAAAAAATAGAATTATTCTCAAGAAGTTTAGAAAAAATTTCAAGTTACTATCCAGACATTATAGAAAAAATTCCAAAAATGATTCAAGCAGAAGATGCAATTATGGAAGCAGAAATTGTTGCAATCAATGAAAACACGGGAGATTTTTTACCATTTCAAGAATTAATGCATAGAAGAAGAAAATACAAAATTGAGAAAGCAGTTACAGAATATCCAATTACTGTGAATTTTTTTGATTTACTTTATTGTAACGGAAAAGATTGTACAAATCTAAAATATATTGAAAGGCGAAGAAAATTAGAAAATATTATTGAAGAAAATGAATTTGCAAAATTTATTCCAATGACTTTGGCAAAAAATGAAAATGAAATTGAAGAATTTTTTGAAAATAGCATTAATGCAGGAAGTGAGGGATTGATGTTGAAGATGTTAGACAAACCATATCAAGCAGGTTCAAGAGGCAGTCATTGGTTGAAATTGAAACGAGAATATAGAAATGAATTAGGAGATAGCTTAGATCTTGTTGTTGTAGGTGGATTTTTTGGAAAGGGTCGAAGGACTGGAAGTTATGGAACACTTCTACTTTCAACATATGATGAAAACACAGATACATTTCCCAGCATATGTAAAGTTGGTACAGGATTTACTGATGAAAGTTTAGATCAACTATATCAAATTCTAAATCCAAAAACAACAATTAAAAAAAATCCACGAATTAATAGCGAAATGGATGCAGACGTATGGTTTGAGCCTGAATTAGTAATAGAAGTGGTTGCATCAGAAATAACTTTGAGTCCAATTCACAAAGTAGCAAGAGATGAAATTAGAAAGGATGCAGGATTAGCTTTAAGATTTCCAAAATTTACTGGAAAAATTAGAGTTGAAAAAATGGCAGAAGATGCATCAACTGATGATGAAGTTATTTCACTTTACAAAGGACAGAATAAAGCTGCACATGATAAAAATTTAATCTAACACGCTCAAAAAATATCTAAAATCATAGAGGATTTAAATTACCAACACGTATCTGACTTTATGTTATGTATAGTGGAGAGCTTGAAGTTCAAGCAAAAAGAAAGGCAATAGCAGTTTTACAAGATGAGATCAACAGAATTCTTAATGCATCAAGAGAACTTGCAACACTAACAGAAGCCCTAATGAAAAAAGACAAAAAAGGAATCAAAAATACATTAGAGCAAATCTCAACAATCGAAGAAGAAGTTGAAAACTTGAGAAGAAAAATCACACGTGAAGTTGCAGATGTAGGAGGATTAATCATGAATAGAGAAAATCTTCTGAATACAGCTTATACGATGGATGAGATTGCAGGGTACATCACAGGAATTGCATTCAAACTTTCTAATGTAAAAATTACTACATTAAAAAGTTCAAAACTTGACAAAGATATTGCAGAACTAATATCATTAGTAGTGGATGAAGTCTACAAACTAAATGAAATTATTAGAAGTCTCAATACAAACACTGCAAACGCAATTGAATTGGCTCAAGAAACTCAAACAATTGAAAGAGAGATAGACATCAAATATAGAGATGCAACAATAAAACTTCTCAACGAAGTTAAGGATCCAAAAGAATTGTTGTTAATCAAAGATGTAATTGAAGGAATTGAAGAAATGTCAGACAAATGTCAGAGAGTTTCAGATTCATTCATTTTGTTAGCACTAAGCCTATAGCCAAAAAAAACTAAAATTTCTATTTTATTTTAAATTTAATTAACATTAGTTGTAAAGTATAGAATTCATATACATTGAATATTCAATAACATTATGAAAAGTGAATTAGTAGAAAATAGAATAATCGTATGGAATATTGAAGATTCAAAGAAACTTTTCAGTGAAGGATACTATGGAAAACCAATTGGCATACCCAAACCAAAAATTGAAGAAATTGATGCTCCACTAATTTTAGATTTAATTGAAGGATATTACCTATTAGAAAAGAAAAAAATTACAATTACAAAATTAAAACAAAAAATCAAAACAGATGAAATGATAGAGATTTGTAAACAGGAAGTACATGATTTTGAAAAAAAATACATTGTATACAAAAATTTTAGAGATAAAGGATACATAATTAATCCAGGAATAAAATTTGGATGTGATTTTGCAGTCTATGAAAAAGGTCCAGGAATTGATCATGCACCATTTTTAATTCAAGTGTATAACAGAAATGAGCCAATTACATCCACAGGAATTGTTCTTGCAGGTAGATTAGCAACTACAGTAAGAAAACAATTCATTTTAGCTATTCCAAAAGGAAAAGAGAAAGTTGATTTTCTTGCACTAGATTGGTGGAAGGCTTAAACAGATTTTATGTGACCAGCAATACGGTCATAAATTTCAAATAATTCTTTTGTAATTCCAAATGAAATATGATTATCCCATTTGCCTCTAATTCTAATTGCGCTGTTAGTAGGTTCTACATAGATAGTTGCATCCTTGATTGTTTGTTTTGCAATCATGTCATTAAGTTCTGAATCAGAATTCAATTTTGCAGCTAATTCACCAGGTCCATTCCATTCGACTTTAGTAATTACCTTTGAGCCAAAATGACCTTTTGTTTTCAATAAGGTTTTTGCAGTGTAATTCATACTTGAAGAACCTGAATTTTTTCTTACAATAAATTGTGCTTGATATCTATCTAATGCGCCCCAAGGAAGTGGATTTGGATCTTGCATAATTATCCCTTTTGAATTATTTGTACGACGTCAATATTTGAATTTTTAATTTCAATACACCCCTTGTTTGTAACCATTCTAGGAGTTTGAGAAAAGTAGCGACTATAGTAATCATCATGTTCAACTTCATCAGTTGCAATTTCTTTAGATTCAGAATCTACACCGATCTCTTTTAACATGTCACTAAATTTTTCTGGCCATGTCTGATAAATGAAAGTGTCAGATTCTGTATCATGCATAAAATTTCTCTGAACATACCCACAAATAAAGATATCAAGAAAAAATTCCTAGAGATCAATCCAAATAAATATGCAGAAGTTTTGTTGTTTTTTAACTTGAAATTCCAAGGTAAAACTGCATTAGTAACAGGTAGTGGCACAGGAATAGGTAAAGCCATTGCAACCAAATTTGTTGAAAATGGAGCAAGTGTAATAATTCTAGGTAGAAGAAAAGAACCATTAGAAGAAGCATCCAAGGATCTAGAGCAAATAATTTCAAGTAAAAATAGCGGAGCATCAGTTAAGATTTTTGCAGGAGTAGATGTTGCTGACGAATCAGCAATGAATGCAATGTTTGACGCATTAAAAAATGATAATGTTACAGTAGATTACATAATTAACAATGCAGGAGTTTCTGGACCTGTTACATGTTTTCCAAATTCACCATTAAAGGATTTTAAAAGTACAATCGGAATTCACCTTACAGGTACATTCTGGGGTTCAGTTCAAGCATTAAAAGTAATGAAAGAGGGTGGAAAAATCATCACAATTTCAACATTCTTTACAGAAGAAAGACCACTTGAACAAAGACCTTACAGATTTAGAAGTCCATATACAGCATCACAAGGAGCCAAAAATAGACTTGCTGAAGCAATGTCATGGGAATTAACTGATAAAGGAATCATATCCATTGCTACAAACCCAGGACCAGTTCATTCAGATAGAATTTACAAAACAGTTTATCCAAAAGCTGCTGCGGAATTTATGAGAGTTAGCGGATTTGAAGATTTGACTCCTGTAGAAGTGGAAGAAGCAAAAGACGATTTACTGGAATGTATTCTTGCAGATGGAATTGATAAAGATGGAATTGCAAAAACTGCAGAAAAATTAGCAAATGGCAAAGATGTTACAAAATTAACAGAGACATTTACAAATCTACTTACAAAAATTCAAACAATTGCTGAGAAAGTTCAAAACAATACATCACACATGATTGCAAATCGTGAATTTTTAGCTCAAACACAAGTAGCTGAATCAGTTTTAAATTTATGTGATGATGAAATTGCAAAAATACTCAACGGTAAAGTAATTCCTGGTGACAGAGTATTTTATCCAGTTAAACCACATATTGGAACAACAGCTCCAGGAGTTCATCAGCCAGACTTTACAGGTAAATCAGTTGTTTTTGCAATTGATGGTACTGATAAAACAGATGCTGAAAGAGTCGAGTTCTTAGCACAGCATGTTGAGAAAAACGGCGGTAAAGTAGCATGTTTCATTTCACAATCAACTCCAACAGATGTTCAAGAACATATCAGTAGCAAATTCCATTCACATGTTGTAGATATTACAAATCCTGAAGAAATGCAAAGATGGCTCAATACTGCCAAGACAAACCTAGGAGATATTTTAGGAGTAATTCATGTTACTGGAAAACTTCCAGAAATAGGAAAATTAACAGAATTAAACAGAGCAGGATGGGAAGAATTAGTCGCAAAATTCATTTCGACCCCAGCAACAGTAGCCCAAAGAGCACTAGAGCATTTTGTTCCAGGAGGAGACAAAGACCCAAGATTATACAAAGACACCAAAGGTGCAATTATGATAATTGGTCCAGATTTACCAATTGGACGTAAAGTAACTGGAACACAAAGAGCTCAAGTTGAAGTTTTCAGAGGAGCATTAAGACCATTTACTACAACCGTAAATCAAGAATTAAGTGATGTTTTGAAATCAAAAATTAGAATGTTCACAGTTTTCCCAGGTTCAGTAACAGGGGCAGAACCAGATAATCAGAAAATTGCGGATGCATTTAATTTCTTAGTTTCAGAAAATGCAGCTTCATCTGCAGAAGTAACATTCTGTGTTGATGAAACAAGATAAGAATGAAAAAGTTTTCAGAATTCATTATTGGTGAATCATTTTATTCAACATGTAGTATTTCAGATGATGAATTAGAAGAATATCTTAAATTTTCTAGAATCAAAAATGTATTTTTAGAAAACAAAGTAAACGAAGGACGTCAGTTAGTTTCAGGCAGAGCAATTTTGTCAAGAATGGAAGGAGAATTCACAAGATTAAATCAAATTTATGGAAATCAAATAATATTTTCAGGGACAGATGGGGATACAGAATGGGGAAATAGAAATACCAGATTTCTAAAGCCTTTGTATACAGATCAAGTTTTAAAGTTAAAATTCACAATTGTTCAAAAAGAAGAGATAGATGAACAATTTGGAAAAATAATAATTGATTTTGAAGGCAGTACACAAGACAATGAAACAATAGTAATTTCTAAAAAAAATATTTACAGAATTAAAAAAGAACCAGAAAAATAATTAAGAAAAACTAAGGAGCCGACTAGTCTCCTCAGCCATTAGATCAAAAGACCCAACGAACAACTTATATCAAAAAATTACTATAAAAGGATTAGAAAATTTTTGAGGCTAAAATAAAGAACCACTTGTAAAAGAATCAAAAAATAATTTTACAGCAGTAATTACAAGAACTATTGAAATTAGAATTTTCAAATTACGTTCCTTAATACTTATAGATAATTTGGCACCAACCAGTCCTCCAAAAAATGCGCCAATTGCTAAGAATCCAGACTGAAGAAAATCAGGGTGTCCCAAAATACTGTGAACAATCACTCCAGATAATGATGCAAATAATAAAATAAATTGTGAAGTTGGAGCAGCTCGTTTCATAGACATTCCCAAACCAACAACCATTAATGGAACAAAGACAATTCCTCCACCTATTCCAAAAAAGGATGAAATAATTCCTGCAAAAAAGCTTGAACCAATGATAAGAAGAATTAATTGTTTAGAAATTATTTTTTCTTTTGATTCAACTTGCTTTCTAAGAAAAATGTAAACTGAAGATGCAATTAATACAAAACCAAATAAAATTTTAAAAATATCAGGTGTAACATCTGTAGAAATAATAGCACCCAAAACTGTTCCAGGAATTGCAAGTAATCCAAGTTTTAATCCTAAAGAATATTCAATTCTTTTTTGTTTTGAGTAAGATATTGTAGAAGCTATCGAATTACTGAACGCAGCAAAAAGACTATTACTTGCAGCAACAGTAGGAGGAATTCCTAAAAACGTTAAGACAGGAACAACAATAATCCCACCTCCAAGTCCTATCATAGAACCTAAAATTCCAGCTGCAAATCCCAAAGGAATTAACCATAATTGATCAATCATCGTAATCGCCAATCAAATAATTTTATCATATATTAGACTACTTTAGAACAATTAAAGTCCACAAATATGACTCATTTTTAGAAGTAATTTCTAAAATCAACGTTTCATCACCCAATCCATCAACAGTAGATTTCAAAGGAGCAGTTTGAGAAGATTCCACATATTTTGTTTCAGCAGCGTCTATCCAAGATTCAATAGACTCAAAGCCTCCAGGCTGTTTTTCATTCCAACAGTCACATACTAAAGATTCAATCGTACTTTCAAAAACAATTTTGACTTCATCAGATTTGGAATTTACAAAGGGCTTGGATTCAACAACAGCAATTGCCATTATTGGGTTATCAGGAACACCACCCATGCTGATATTTCCAAGAGACCTTCCATTAGGATCTTGAATTGCAGTAGTGGTGCAATAGGAGATTTTAGATAAAATATCATCTTGAATTGCACAATAATTTCCAATAGTATGATCTGTTACAGGACTAGGGGTAGACATGAAAATATCTTTTTCAGATAATGATTCTTTAATTTTTTCTACATCATAAAATGTAAATCCATATTGATATAGATTTTCTGAAGAAGGCATAGAAGACTCTTCAGGAATTAAAAAGATAGCAATTGCAGATATTGCTATTATAATTATTGGAATTATTATTTTTGAATTCACAGATTATTTAAAAAAAGATTACAAGATAAGGTTTTGCAATTTTAAATAGAAATTATTTCCAAAATAGAGTCCTTTGTAATGTTATTTTGTTCAACAAATCCAGATGTCACTTCAAGAATATATGTTGCTTCAGCGTCAGGTACAAAACTAGGACATCCAGCTGCAATTTCTACAGGGATTACACAAGGAGGAACATTTGTTTTGATGTGAACAACTTTGCCATCTCCATCAAACCAAATCATATCTATTTCAAATTGCATGTTAAGCATCCATAATGAATAAAGACCTTGTTCAGGAAAAACAAAAAGCATTCCTTGATCTAAAGGTAGTTGTTCTTGAAACATTAATCCACGAACACGAGTTGGTTCAGTATCAGCTATTTGAACTTCCAGTATAGTTTCATCAACTTTAATCATACCTCTAGGAAATTCAACTTGTTCAAGTTTTATTTCACTGGGCAAAGTTA
>REGF01000072.1 GCA_003702465.1 Candidatus Nitrosomarinus sp.
CCTATACTCAATACTTCTGACTCTGATTCAGCATTTTCCATCAAAGATAAGCTGGTGATCATTGGGGTAATTGCAAGCTTTACTGCCTTCTTGAAGTATGGGTTTTCACGCTCATAATCTGCAATTATTGGACTAAATGAATAGTAAATGTCATTGAATGCACTAATGAAAGCAGTTCCAGATTCAGTTTGTAGTAACTGGTTATCTCTTAATTCCCTTAATTGTTGAACTTGTGGGGCTAATTCAGAACCATATGTTGCAGTTGCAATTAGACAACCTCCGCCTGGAGGTGTGGGTGCTGAATTGGATAAACAACTATCTGTAATGTATACCTCTCCAAAACTTGCTTCAGTAAACCCTTGTGAAATTATTTTTTGATTTTGAATTACATAAAGTTCCAAGTATCCATCTTGTGTCAATTTTTGAATTTTTGCACCAAATAGAGCCTGTCGCCCTAAACTCGAATTACATTCAAAAAGAATGTCTTCATCATTTTGACCTGATATTTCCATTATCTCTATGTTTGAAGATTGGTATGCTCCTGCCCATTCAGTATCTGAAAATATCAATAATTTTGCTTGTCCCTCAGGTAAATTTTCATTTAATTCTGATTCTATAGTTTGTTCTATTGAATTTGTTTGAATTGTAACTGCAGGTTGTGAAAACATATGTGTTCCAACAATAGTAAATTCATCATATGATCTTTTGAAAGGAATTGTTATTGTTCTATCATAAGGAGTAATGGTTTCTTCATATGAAGAAAGTTGTATTCCTCTAACGAAAACTTCAAAATCCGTATCTTCAGAACCAATTTTTGCATCAATAATAGCTCTTGGCAATGTGATGATTATCTCGCCTCTTGCCCTTGCATCAATAGAAATGAGTAATGCTGTTTTTTCTGAATCTAATTCAAAGTTTAAAACTTCTCCACCTCGAATACTGTAATTAAAATCGTCAAATTGTTGTGCAAAAACATTTGGAACCATAACTCCAATTATGGCAATTACTGCTAATGGAATGATGAATATTAGTTTCAATATCTATTTCAAAAATCCCTAGTATTTATTCTGATTTTAAAAGAATGTTAGATTATCATACGTAATATTGGAACAGACTAACTTTGAATTATTTTAAAATATCCTGTTTAGACTCGTCTATGGTGATAATCTATCTGGGTCTCTTGGATAAAGAACTACTTCACGTACATTGTCAATTCCAATCAATGTTGTCATGAGTCTGTCTAATCCCATACCCCAACCTGAATGTGGTGGCATTCCCCAATCATATGTCTTAAGATGGTCTGCAAATTGTGCAGGATCTAGTCCTTGCTCTGTTAATCTTGCTTTGAGTAATTCAGAATCATGCAGTCTTGTTCCGCCTGATGATAATTCAAGGTATCCATATTGTAAATCAAAAGAACGTGATAGTGTGGCATCTTCATCTTTTTCTCTGATGTAAAACGGTTTGAGTTTCATTGGCCAGTCAGTTAAAAAGTAAAATCCTGGATGATTTTTTCCAATAATTCTTAGATGTGAATCTAGTAAATCGTCACCAAATTCTATTTCTTCTCCTGCTTTTTTGAGTTCTTCTACACATTGACTGTAAGTGATTCTCTCAAATGGTGCAGTTGGAATTTCAATAGTATGACCAATTGATTCTTGTTCTTTTTTACAATTTTCTGAAGTAAATTTGTAAACTGCAATTACTAATGCTTCTAAAACATCCATGACATCTTCATAATCCATGAATGCTGCTTCGATATCTATGCTGGTAAATTCTGTTAGGTGTCTACCTGTATGTGAATTTTCTGCTCTGTAAAAATTTGAAATTTCAAATACTCTTTCTAAACCGATTGTCATTTGTTCTTTGTATAATTGAGGGCTTTGCGCAAGGTATGCTGTCTTGCCAAAATATTCTAATGAAAATAAATCTGCTCCTCCTTCACTTGCACTTCCAATAATTTTTGGTGTTGTAATTTCAATGAATTTTTTTTCTGATAATGTTTTACGTAATATTTGTAGAACATAATGTCTTAATTTAAAAATTGAAGCTGTTTTTTGATTTCTCATATCTAATGCACGATGATTTAATCTTGTATCGATGTTACTTTCTAATCTTCCAATTGGATCTACTGGTAATGGGTGAATTGCTTTTGCTAAAACTTCAATCTCTTCAGCTTTTATTTCAAATTCAAAATCTCTTGCTTTAGTTTCTTGAACTATTCCTTTAATTCGTACAGCACTTTGGCGATTTATTTCTCCAAGATTTTCATTTAATTCACCTTTTACAATCACTTGTGAAATTCCTGAAATGTCTCGTAGTGTAATAAATGACATTTTTCCTAATTTTCTGAGGTCCTCAATCCATCCTCCTAAGACAACTTCTTTTCCAATGAGTTCTTGGTTTAATTCTGAAATATCATGTGTTTTAACAAAAACCATTTTCATTTATCCTCAAATTCTATCTCAATGTCAAGGTTTCGGGCATTTTTGACAATTTCAACCACTTTATTGGTATCAATTGGGAATTTTGGGGTCCATTTGCCCGAAACTACAGCTTTAGTTTTTTGATTTCCGCCAGAAAAAACAGAATTTATTGTTAAAATTTTGGTAGGAAAGAACAAATCTTCTATGAATTTTTTATCTGTTTCATCTGCTTCTACTAGCCAAATTTTTTGTTTAAACTGATCTTGAAGTAATCTGTACAACGTTCTACTTTGTCTAATTGCCATTATGTCATTTTTTGCTAGTGATAAAATGTAATTTCCTCCAAAGTCTTTACATGAAAATAAAGTAAAATTTTCTAATTCTTTGTTTGATTTTGCAATTTTTGCTAATGTGATTGATGCATCTACATCTGCTTTGGTTAATTCTCCTCTCTCTACTTTTGCTTCACATTGAGGGCATAATACTGCATTTTTTGCATCAAAGCCACATATTGGAAATATCATTTGAATCGATTTTTTAATTCTAATAATGTTGTTTATATCCCTTAGTGCAAAATAAAAATTCTAGATGGATCTAAGTAATACATGACTCTGTTATCTGTTGAAGGACTATTTTCAAGATATTCCACATCTAAAGGTCCTGTTTATGCTGTAGACGACGTTGATTTTCAATTAGATGTTGGAGAGTCTTTAGGAATTGCTGGTGAGAGTGCATGTGGAAAAAGTACCTTGGGACAATCGATCATTAGAATGCTTTCTGGAGGAAAAAGCTCTGGGAAAATAATTTTTGATAATCAATCTCTTTTGGATCTACCTGATTCTGAATTTGATGAAAAATTCCGTTGGAAAAAAATTTCTATGATTTTTCAGGGTGCAATGAATTCGTTGGATCCTGTATTTACAATATCTCAACAATTTCATGAAATATTAAAACAACATAATTTTGATGGGAATGGTGATAAATTAATTTTAGATTCAATTAATTCTGTCAATTTAGATGAGTCCGTTTTAAAAAAATATCCTCATGAATTAAGCGGTGGAATGAAACAACGTGTAATTATTGCAATGGCTTTAATTTTGAAACCTCAATTCGTTATTGCTGATGAACCAACTACAGCATTGGATGTCTTAATTCAAGCACAAATTATCAATTTGTTAAAAAAATTGAAAAAAGATGGAATGTCTTTTATGTTAATCACGCATGATTTGGCAGTTTTATCTGAAATTGCTGATAAAATTGGAATAATGTATGGTGGCCAAATGGTTGAATTTGGAAATTCTAAAGAAATTTACAACAATCCTAAACACCCTTACACTCAAGGATTGATTGAATCAATTCCTACACTCAAAGGAAATATTCCAAAATACATTCCTGGAACTCCCCCTAGCCTACTTGAACCTCCAACTGAATGTAGATTTATTGATAGATGTCCTTTAGCCATTGAAAAATGTAAAAAATTACCTCCAAAATTTAAAACCGAAACTGGATATGTACGATGTTGGTTATATGAAGAAAATTAATTTTTAGATTTTAAGTATTTTGAATCTATTTTTTTCAAATATGTTTCTTGAATTAAAAGAGTTTCTCGCTCAATAATTTTTTTATAAATCATTTTTGCATATTTTATTAAATCCTGATCTTGATGGTCATCTTCAAATAATTTAATTTTTTTTAATACTGTTTGTTCAAATTCCATTACTTTGTGAAGTTCATTACTAATTTGTTCTATATCCATTTTTTCATAATCTTTAGGTTTTCTTGAATTAATTTCCTCGATTAGTTCTTTGATATCTTCCATGTATTTCAAAATATTATTTCATATTTAATTTTGATTTTCTTTTTTATGTTCTAAAATATGTTTTAATCCCTCTGTCATGCTAAGTGAATCTAAATCAATTTCACAATATGGGCATTTCAAATTCTAAGAATGTTTTTTAACTATGGGTAGGCATGAGTCGATAATTCTCAACATCTCTGATCTGATTACTTTTTTATCTATTGATACCCATACAATTGCTTTTTTAATTGCAAACGAAATTGTTTGTACTTTTTTTCTTTCTTCCCAAACAAATTCTACTTCACCCAAATTTTTATCAAAAAATCCTTCAAGATCTGTTTTCATTGCTATATGTGAAAACTGATATTTTGTGTTTTTTTCATCTAATAATGGAGTTAGGTTTTGTCTTCTAGTATATGCTAACAACTCTCCTGTCTCCCCAATGACTCCTACGAATCTGATAAATGGGCTAATTGAGCCTATATCTTGACAAATTAATTTGAACTTTTTTGATACCATGTTACTAATCTAATTTTGAATGTATTTTAATCATCTCTTTGCTCCCCACCTGTTTTAGATTAAATTTTTGTATTTTTTTTAGAATATTGTTCCAAGACTTCCAACAACGACTATTGTCTTGACTATTTTTCCAGAAATCATAAAAATTGAAAATTTTGTAAATTTCATTTTTTTGACTCCTGCTGAAATTAA
>REGF01000073.1 GCA_003702465.1 Candidatus Nitrosomarinus sp.
GACTGTTTCATTAATTTCTGAAAATGGGGAAATGGGAAAAGCACTTTCAATTTTAAAAAATGAAATGGTTGGTTCGTATTGTTTTACTTTTATCTCTGATGATAATTCTGTTTATGCTGCAAGAGATCCTAAAGGTTTTCGACCAATGGTTTTAGGACACAAGGAATCTGATGATACATACATTGTTACTTCTGAATCTGCAGCAATTACTGCAGTTGCTGCAAAATTACAACGTGATGTAGTACCTGGTGAATTAATCAAATTAAGTAAAAATGGTTTAGAGACTGAAAAGTTTTCTGATGATACATCTCGTGCACATTGCTCCTTTGAATTTACTTACTTTGCACATCCATCTAGTATGATGGAAGGTCGCAACATCTACATTTCTAGAAAAAAAATTGGACAATTTATGGCAAAAAAATTCCCAATAAAAGATGCTGATTTGGTGATTCCAGTTCCAGATTCTGCAAGACCTGCAGCCTTGGGTTACGCACAAGAACTAGGTGTATCCTTTGATGAAGGTCTTCTAAAAGACAGATACAGCAAGAAGGGTCCTCTAAGAAGTTTCATTGAACCTCATCAAAGTGACAGAGTAGAAATTAACCGATGGATTATCCCTATTAGTGAAATTATTCGCGATAGACATGTTGTAGTAATTGATGATAGTTTGGTTAGAGGAACAAGTTCTAAAGCTATAATCAAAGCACTTCGAAGAGCAGGGGCAAAAAAAATTAGTATGCTAATTACATATCCTCAAATCAATTATCCTTGTTATGCTGGAATTGATTTTCCTTCTCAAGAGGAACTTGCAACATTTACTGATGGTAAAGAAATGACTAGTGAAGAAATAACTGAGATGGTACGAAAAAGTATTGGTGTTGACTTTTTGGGATACAATGATGCTGAGAATTTAGCTGATGCAGTTGGAATGCCAAAAGATTCCATGTGCTTTACTTGTTCATCTGGTAATTATGATTCCCTTGGAATAAAACCTGACTTTACAAAACGTGAACAAGTTAAAGCAAAAATTTAATGATTTTCAATAACCAAAAGATTTGGTTAAATATGGTATTTTTTTATTAGTATTATGAAAGCAATTTGGAACAATGTAGTAATCGCTGAAAGTGATAATACTGAAATTGTTGAAGGAAATCATTATTTCCCATTTGATTCAATCAAGTCAGAATACTTTTCAAAAACTGAACTAACTACTGTATGTGGTTGGAAAGGTAAAGCCAACTATTATTCTGTTACAGTAGATGGAAAAACCAACAAGGATTGTGCATGGTATTATGCAGAACCTAATGATGCTGCTAAAAAAATTAAGGGCATGGTTGCATTTTGGAATGGTGTCCAAGTTCAATAACAAAAAGTTCTTTATTTTTAATGGTGTAATTTGAATTCATATTCAATAATTTTGATAATTGGTATTTGTGCAATTGCTGCAATAGTTGTAATCTCTGGAAATGATATTGCTAAACTCACTGTATCTACTGAGAAATATTCTCTTTATGTGGATCCTCTTCTTGACAAACAAAGTCTCTTTGTAATGGGTAGAGTGACTTTACAAAATACAGGTTCAGAAACAATTACTAATATTCACATAAATTTTGGTGATGGTGATATTCTTGATATTTCATCCTTGGAGCCTGGTAAAAAGATCATTGTTTCACCGCCTCCTGATAATTCGATGCAATTTGTAATGATTAGTGCTGATAATGAAGTATTTGTCAACAAAGCTTATCGTGAAATGCCAAAAATGGTTGGAATGATGGGTTCCTAGTCATCATAGCAGTTAAATTCTATAAATCAAAATCTGAATTGTTTGAATTTTTTAACTTCTGGAAAGGTAAAGGATCTGTATGATGTTGATGAAAATACTCTACTATTCAAATTTTCAAATAGGGTTTCAGCATATGATGTAAAATTTAAACAAGATATTCCAAAAAAAGGTGAAGTTTTGTGCCATTTTGCAGAATTTTGGTTTGATAAGTTAGATGTTCCAAACCATTTTGTAAAACGAGAATCAGAAACAGAAATTTCTGTAAAAAAAATGAAAATGATTCCTATGGAATGCGTGGTACGAGGTTACTTTTATGGTAGTTTAATTAGTCGATGGGAAAATGGTTCCGTAAAATTACCTGAAAACACAGATACAAGAATGGCTGCAAAATTAACTGAGCCATTTTTTGATCCAACAACAAAGTCTGAACATGATATTCCTGTTGATAAAACAAAAGCATTAGAAATGAACTTGGTTTCTGAAGAACAATTTTCTTGGTTAGAAAAAACATCTGTTGACATCTATAAACAAATGGCCAAAGTTGCCGATGATGCTGGTTTTATTTTAGCAGATTTAAAATTAGAATTTGGAATATTAAATGACAAAATTGTTTTAGGTGATTCAATTGGTCCCGATGAATATAGACTATGGCCAAAAGAAACCTATGAGATTGGAAAAATTCAGGAATCTTATGACAAACAAATTTTACGTGATTGGTTAACTGCAAATGGATATCAAAAACAATTTGAAAATGATAGAAATATTGGCAAAGACCCTATTGCTCCAGAAATTCCATCTGAAATTATACAAACAATTACTCAAAGATATGTAATTGCATACGAAAAATTAACTGGATTATCTCTTTAGTTAATTTCTACATTGAATATTGACTCATAGTTAACTTTCAACTCGAATATTGATTTTCATATTATCGTAATCATATCCCTATATGGCATATTTGACGACATATGTTTTCAAAATTACCTTTTTTGACATTTTTTCTACTGCTCCAATAATTCTTATCATGGTACAATTAATTGATGATTGCTACAATAATTATTGTAGTGCTATAATATTATTTGATTGCGATACTATATTTCTTGTAGTGTAATGCATGTTTTTGAAATTGCTACTAAGTTTATTATTGTAAACAAAAATTGATGCGATTAGACAAAAAAATATGATACAAGGATCTTTTAGATCAGATTAAAATCAAGTCTTGTATGTCTACATTACTAGAAAAAGAGATTAAAGTAAATCGTATTGTTACTACGAGCACTGATGACGCACGAGCAATAGAAGACCCTGCACGTGCAAAAATTGTTGAAATTCTATATCGTCAAACAATGTCTGCTGAACAAATTTCTGCTGCATTAAAAAAACATGGATACAAAAAAGCATTAACTACTGTTCGACATCATTTGGAAATTTTAAAAAATTCTGGTTTGATTGAAATTGCAAGAATTGAAGAATCTAGGGGAGCTATAACTAAATTTTATAGTACTTCCACAAAACTCCTGGATTTTCAAACTCCTGAAAACTTTGATTCTACATATTCAAAAATCATTGATAATACCTCTGAAAAGATTGAAAAAATTCTCAAATCTTTGGGACCTAAGACAACAAAATCAAAAGGTAAGAAATCTGCTGAATATTCACAATATTTGGTAATGGAGATTATGAATAGAGCAATGACTAACGTGCTTGAAAAATCTAACAGAAAATAATATGTTATTTTTTCATCATGCGATCATTTCATAATTCCATTTTAAAATCAAAATACCTGATTTTTTGATAAAAATTAGATAAATTGAGTATGTCAAAACTTTATTTTATAGAATTATAAAAAATAAAAAAATGACTAATGAAAAAGTTCTAAAATTATTTTCAGAAAAAAACCTTGTTTTTATTGCAACTATAATGAAAGATGGTTCTCCACAGGTTTCTCCAGTTTGGGCAAATTATGAGGATGGTTTTATTTTAGTAAATACTGCAGAGGGTAGAATAAAACATAAGAATATTTTACGTGATCCTCGTGTTGCAGTTTCAGTTACTTCAAATGACAATCCTCTTGATATGACCACTATTAGAGGAAAAGTTGTTGAAATAATTTCTGATTCTGATTATACTCATGCAGATAAATTGACTTTACAGTATATGCAAAGACCGCGCTATCCTTTCAAACAAAAAAATGAAAAGAGAATAATTTTGAAAATTAAACCTGAAAAAATTTTTGTTTTACCTGAACTGCAAATGTCTGATTGACTTACTATCTAAATTTTTTATATTTCAAAATTCGAATTTAGAAACATACTAGATTTAGTACCTGAATTGAAAAAAGGTGTATAGACAGCTTAACGTTTTCGTTTTGCTGCCTTTCTCTTTGGAGCGGCTTTACGCTTTGGTGCAGCTTTACGCTTTGGTGCTGCTTTTTTCTTAGGTGCCTTTCTCTTTGGAGATGCTTTTTTAGCTGCAGTTTTTCGTTTTGGAGCGGCCTTTTTCTTAGCAGCTTTACGCTTTGGTGCTGCTTTTTTCTTTGCTGCTGTTTTCTTTGGTGCGGCCTTTTTCTTAGCTGCAGTTTTTCTCTTTGGTGCTGCTTTTTTAGCTGCATTCTTTCTTCGAGTTGCTGCTGCTTTTCTCTTACGAGCTGCTGCTGCCTTTAGTGCTTCAGCTGCTTTTTTAGCTGCATTTCTCTTTCGAGTCCTTGCTGCTTTCTTAGCTGCTTCAGCTCTTTTGGCTTTAGATATTGCCATGATTTTTTTCAAAAATAGTATGTGTTATGTAGTAAAAGTCACATAATGCTACGCTTACTATAATAAAATTTGACACTTTTTTTATTTTTTAGACTTTTCCGATCAGCAATTTGTAATACAAATTGATGCAGTATCTACTGTTGATTGATCTTTTTGTGGTCTAATGACAATACTATAATTTTCATCTTCATTAAATTCAATGTCAAATTGTGTTGTAACTTCAATAGGTTTGTTTGGATCCAATCCTACCAACCATAGGTCTTTTGCTGAAAATTCTCCAAAAACTGCCTCGTGTTTTCTATCTTTTTCATCTATTAGATAAAATTGCCCTCCTGACAACATTGTTTTTTCA